>NZ_BAAJLU010000004.1:0-247513 GCF_057550865.1 Colwellia sp. NW0002-52-1
ATTACACTGACCAATGCCACCGCGAGCGCTTTTACTACGGTAAGTAGCAGCAGTTATACCGCGTTGATCACCCCAATAGCCGATGGCACGATCACCTTGAATGTGAATGCCAATGTTGCCCAAGATGTTGCTGGCAACTTAAACACGGCGGCCACACAAGTGAGCACAGAATTTAATGGAAGTCGACCGACTGTTTCAATTGAGAATGTTCCTGCTAGGGCTAATAGCAGCTTTACTGCAACGTTTTTATTCAGCGAAATAGTAATAGGGTTTGAACTCAGTGATATTAATGTTACTAACGCGAATATCGGAAATTTTACTGTTGTTGATGGCAGCACTTATACCGCAGTAGTAACACCAACAATAGATGGATTAGTTACATTAAATGTAAATGCTAATGTGGCTCAGGACATTCAGGGGAATCTTAACACCGCAGCAACACAGGTTAGCGGCTTTTATGACACGAGTCGACCAACAATAGTTATTCAAAATGTACCCGCTAATAGCTTGGATGCTTTTACTGCAACATTTGAGTTTAATGAAACAGTGATCGGATTTATTCTAAATGACATTAGCTTAACGAATGCTACAGCGACTAACTTTACCGTGATTGACGGTAATACCTATACTGCGCTGATCACACCATCACTTAATGGCTTAGTTACCTTAGCCGTTAATGCTAATGTTGCACAAGATAGTGCGGGCAACCTAAATACAGCTGCTGCGCAGGTTACAAGCGAATATGATGCTAGTCGCCCTTCAGTTACAATTCAAAATATTCCGGCTGCAACCAACATTGCCTTCAGTGCTAGTTTTGTCTTTAGCGAGCCAGTCAGCGACTTTGCTGCAAATGATATAGCTATAACTAACGCCAGTCTTACTAACTTTACTGTTATTGATAGCAGCAATTATAGCGCGTTAATAACAGCGTCAATAGAAGGCAATATTACGATAGATGTAAACGAAAATGTTGCTATAGATAATTCCGGCAACTTTAATACTGCGGCAACGCAAGCTACTAGCATATACGATATTACCGCTCCCGATGTCAGCATATTAAGTGGTCCAGTAATTAATAGTGTCAACCAACTAAATTATCAAATAGAAGGTACATGTAGTACAAGCGACAGTGCAGTTTCAGTTACGATTAATACTTTAGATCCAAGAACCGCGGTTTGTGATGAAGGAACTTGGCAGTTAAATCAAGATTTTAGCAGTATTTCCGATGGTGAAGGTGCTGTAAGCATTAATGCCAGTCAAAGTGACAATGCCGGTAATATAGGTAATGCTGAACCAGTGGTTATCAATAAAGACACTGAGGATCCAACGCTGAGTCTTGATCGCGTTATTTATAGTGAAAATGACGCATTAATATTTATTGGCAGCTCAAATACTGAAGATGGCTCAGCAGTATCGATTATAGAATCAACAGATAATAACTTATGTAATGCAATAGTAAATACCAGGGCCTGGAGTTGTGAAAGCGAAGTTATTTTATCTGAAGGAACGTATGATTTACGAGCTGAAGTAGAAGATGAAGCTGGAAACTTAAGCATTATATACTTCTCTCAAGTAGTAGATCTTGATGAAGATAATGACGGCATAGATAACTCTGTTGAAGGTTATGGCGATTCTGATAATGACGGCATTCCAAATGCTCAAGACAGTGATTCTGATAATGACGGCATTCCAGATAGCGAAGAAGGTGTTGGAGACGATGACCGCGATACTATTCCTAACTATCTTGATACTAGCCTAGATGAAGACATTGATGGTATTCCTGACGTAATAGAAGGTAGTGCTGATATTGATAACGACGGAATTATTAATGCCTTTGATATTGATAGCGACAACGATGGTATTTTAGATAGCTTTGAAGCACAAATTTCTGGTAATGATAATGACGAAGACGGTATAGATGACATATTCGATGCTGACATTGGCGGAGATGACCCAGACGGTGATGGTATTAGTTATCAAGCTATAGATACTGACAATGACGGCATTGCTGATTTATTAGATGCAGACTCTGATGGCGATCGTATTCCTGATGCCTTAGAAGCTTTTATCGGTTTTAAAGATATAGACAATGATGGTATTTGGGATCGATATGACCAAAGCCAAACCGGTGGTGTAGATGCCGATAACGATGGTATTGATGACTTATATGACGCAGACCAAACCAATGGTTTAGATACCGATAATGATGGTATTAATGACTTGTTGGTACTGCTTAACGATCACAATAAAAACTTTATCCCTGATCACCTTGAAATTGATAGTGACAACGATGGAATTCATGACAGTGTTGAGGCTCAAGTGTCAGGATTCGACCACGATAATGATGGTATTGATGATACTTTTGATGCTGATCTTTCTAACGAGGTTGATACTAATGGGGACGGTATAATTGATATTTTTACCTTTATTGACACCGATGCCGATGGCGTTATCGATATGAATGATCTTGATAGCGATAATGACGGTGATACTGATGTATTTGAAGCTAATATTCAAGACGACGATAACAATGCCATTGCCGATGCAGGAACGCCAGTGCTTACCGTAGTGCTTGATACTGATGCAGACAATATTCCAGACTATTTAGATTTAGATAAAAATAACGATGACAACTTTGATATTCAAGAAAATGCCTATAGCTCATTTGATCTTAACAACGATGGTCGAGTTGACATTACAGCAGATATTGATGGTGATGGTATAGATGATTCCGTTGATGGCGACACTCAAGTATTAGGCCATGGCGATAATGCCGACAGTGATAATGATTCAGTGCTTGATGTCATTGATCAAGATGATGATAACGATGGAATAGCGGATGTTACAGAACGTGCTTTTGAAAACACAGCCAATGTAGTAAACCGCTTTTATGGTACTAACAGTGTTAGCTCTCGCGGTAAATTGAACAATGAAACACGCCGCGTTATTGACTCAGACAATGATGGAATTATCGATGAAAAAGATCGCGATAGCGATAATGACGGTATTTCTGATCTAATTGAAAATGGCAGACCTAACTTAACAGGATTAGATCATGATAGAGACGGTATTGATAATGCTTTTGATGTCGACTTTACTGGTGGTACAGATGAAGATCAAGATGGTGTTGACGATACTTATATTGTTAAAGACACAGATCAAGACTCAGTGCCTGATTACTTAGATCAAGATAGTGATAACGACAACATTAGCGACAATGTAGAGCAATTAACCGTTTCTCCTTCAGGAGTTGACGCTAATGGTAATGGTATTGATGATGCTTTTGACCCAGCCTTTAATAATAACCAAGATGATAATTTAGACGGAATTGATGACACCTTGGTCGTATTATCAAACCCTGACGGTGACGATATTCTAAATTTTCAAGATACCGATAGTGACGGAGATAACATCAGAGATATTGATGAACAAGCCGTTGATTTTGACAGCGATGGAACCCCAAACTACCTAGATCTTGATAGTGATAATGATAATATTACCGATGCTATTGAAGGATTATCTGATTTCGATACTGACGGGGCGTCTAACTTCTTAGACCTAGATAGCGATAATGATAATATTAGCGATGCCATTGAAGGTGAGGCTGATTTTGATACCGACGGGGCGTCTAACTTTTTAGACTTAGATAGTGATAATGATAACATTAGCGACGCCATTGAAGGCGAAGATGACTTCGATGCTGACGGGGCATCTAATTTCTTAGACTTAGATAGTGACAATGATGATATAAGCGATGAAGTTGAGAGAGAAAACGACTTCGACAGTGATGGAGCTTCGAACTTCTTAGATTTAGATAGTGATAATGATGGTATTAGCGATAAAGTGGAAGGGGTAACTGATTTTGATGTAGATGGCTCTTCAAACTATTTAGACTTAGACAGTGATGGCGATGGCATTAGTGATGCTGAAGAGGGAGATATTGACACCGATAATGATGGCACTCCTAACTTTTTAGACCTAGATAGCGATAACGATGGTATATCTGATAAAGACGAGAATGGTGATTTTGATGCTGACGGAGTTAACGATGCCAATCAAGATCAAAGGCAAGTTGAAAGTAGCTTGAAAGGATCAGGAAGTTTTCAAGGAACAGTGATCTTATTACTTATAATATTATGCTTAATTCGCAATAGAAAGCTTAATGTCGCAATGAAAATATTGCAGTAAAAAGGTTAAAAGCGATTTAAAAGTTCATTGAGGGAAGTGCAGAAATAAGTGAACTCAAATTCATCAACCCACTTGTATAAATGGGTTAAATAATTTGAGTTACTTAACGTTTTGACTAGATAAGTAGCTTAAGCTTTAGGTAGAACTTTAATTTGTTCGTAGTAGCTAGCTTCTAACTCATCATTAATACAAGTTAATAAGTAACTGTTTTTTTCTGATTCGCTTACTTCATCTTCTATAGCATCACTTTTACACTGCTCAAACAAGCTCATAATATAGTCATGTGATGCTGGCATTAATTCAGGTTCATCGTCTTGGCTAAACGCTGCATTCGAGGTTAATGCCATAACAGCTAGTGCTAAAATTAATTTTTTCATAATAAATCTCAATAATTAATATACGTATTATTTACAGGTATTACGCCTGAGTATTAAGGTACGAATATTTTTAAATTACATGTCCCAATAGTCACTTAATGAATTAAGTTGTCTATCGAGGTATCTTTTTTCGTTTAAAGAATCTAATCGCTGTCTGACCCGGTAAGTTTGTTTAGCGGTTTTTCTAATTGCTTTTTTGTTGGTTGAACCATAGGCAATTTCAAAACCAGCAATACCAGTATCAAAATTTGAATCGTCATCAATATCAGTGTCGTCATATGTATCAATGTTCATTTCTTTACCTTATAAAAACATCATCGTTGTATTTTCGACTAGATAATGTGCTCAAAATTGGTAATTGAAAAGTGAAATATTTTGTGATTATTAATCAAAAATTTTAATCAAATATAAAATATCAATAGTAACGAAATCAATGAACATACCATTTAAGTTACTGTTATTATTTTAGGATTAAAGCTGCGGATTAAATAATAACAAAATCAAAGGTTTATTATTATCTGGCATATTGGATGGGCTTTTTTTAGTGTTTTTTTTATGAGCTTTTGTATGCGAAAATAGCTGATGTTTAGCGCTATATTAATCGATAAACGTTTATTGACTAACTATAAAATCTCTAGATTTGGCCCTAAAAGCTTAAATTTAACCGTTAATCAAACTAGCCATTGTTAGCTTATTCAAAACTTAACAACCCAAGCGAGCATTATGTTGAGGTGTTTTTGGCTTCGCTACGTTGCTGAGCTAGAATTTGTAGTTGTTTAGATTGTTGATGCAAGCTATTACGCACTAATGCCTCTTGATCTTCTTCTCTAATATGATGAAAAATAACTTTATGTTGGTTGATGTTATCGACTACTTCAGTACTTACGATTTCTCCAATAGCATAAATAGCGCTGTTTTCTTCAGGAAAGAATAATTTTAATTCAATAAAGTCACCACAGTTAAAAACACTAGTCTCGTTAGCATTAAATATTAAACCACCACCGCCAAATTTAACTGCTGTAAATCTTTTATTTTCTTCGTCTTGCTGGCCGAGAATATAGCCAATTAACAAATCCATTTTTTTAGCTTGATGGTTTAAATACTCCATTAACTGGCTAGCAACACCCGCAACGGTTTGCAATGGACGCAAAGCGCTTTGGTCTAAAGTATTTACTTCTGAGGCAATTTTAAAAGGGGCTGGCATGGTAGTGATAAACTGCTGAAAATCGGGTAATTGACTTTTATCAATAACAGTAGCGTTAATGTTAAAAGTATAATTTATAGAAAAAAACTCATCAAATTGAGCCAGTTTTGTTTGATTTTCAGTTGTTGTCATAAATATATTACCTTTAAGCTGATTTAGGCTTTAGTATCGCTTTACTTTTTTTGGCTACTAGCGAGAAACACGTTAACGGCACATTCACACATTTCATCAATTTGGTTTGCTTGCGCGTAAATTCCGTCAATAACTAAACGCGCTATACCATGCAAAGTAGCCCAAGTTACTTGTGCTAGCCTGAGTGAGTTTTCATCTTGTATCATAATACCTTGTTCTTGCCATAATTTAGTCATTTCAACTTGATAGTTAAAACTGGCGTAGGCAATTTTCTTCAAGGTATCAGTGCTGTTATTTTCTTTCCAAATTACACGACCAAACATTAGCTCGTAAAGTGAAGGATTTTGCGTGGCAAAAGCAATATAAGCGTGAACAAAGTTACGATACTTGTTTTCATTAGAAAGATTTTCTTGCGAAAAAATTTCACTCACGCGCTTATGCCATTGTTCAAAGCCTTGCTCGGCAATAGCGCAAAGTAAATCATTTTTATCAGTAAAGTGGTGATAAGCTGCGGTGCGAGACACACCAATACGTTCGGCGAGTTTACGAAACGACAAACCTTCAATGCCACCTTCTGTCACCATATCAGTTGCAGTGCTCACTAAAGATTTTCTTAAGTCACCGTGGTGATATTTTGTTTTAGTTACCATGTGATTATTCGTTTAGTTTTATTGCTATTCATTACAGTATTTTTCTCGATGGAAATGCGACATTCGCAAAAATTAGCCCTGCCACTAATGACATAAAAATTAAAAATGTTTGCGAGCCAATATCGGTTGCATTGAGCATAACTTGTCCCGATACCGCATTACTTAAACCAATATACACTTTACTTCCTGGCACCAACACAACAAGGCCCATTAATTTCACAATACTTGAAGGTAAATTCATAATACGTGAAAAAATACTGCCATAAATTCCTAAGGCAAAAGCACCAACAAATGCACCTAAAGCTACCCCTAAATATTCCGCACCAATAATACTCGCACCAAAGGCAATGTAGCCAGAAATAATACCCCAAGGCGCATCTTTTTTGCGGCACTTAAACAAAATAACTAAGCTGATTGATAACGTAGTAACCGCGGCCCATGAGGTCCAGTTTGGTGTGCTAGGTGGTTGAATAAATGCCACTTCACCCCACATCATTTTACCTAATGCTATACCTAATACACCGCCAAAATAAATTTTGAACAAGATCATTAAAGCATCCATTAGCCTTGCGGTACCTGAAATTAAATTACGCGCAGCAAGCTCTGATAAAGCCAATGTTAAAGACAAGCCGGGAATAAAAGCAATAATGCTCGATAACACCACCAGCGGAATATTTATACTGGGATCAATTAGCGCAATTGCTGTTGCTAAAATTGCCGTTGTCATGGCTGCAATAGGCTCTAACATGTCGGTAACGCGCCGAGAGCGTTCAGCCCAAAAGGTAAATAAGCAAACAATTAAGCCGAGCAAGGCTGACCAAAAAACATCATTCCAACTGGTGTGCATTAACATGGCAAAAGCGCCACTTGATGCTCCAAAAGCTAAAAAAGTTAGAAAACGCCCGTAAGGGTTCGGCTTGTTAGCAATCTCATCTAAACGTTCAATTGCCTCTGAAAGGCTGCGTTGGCCAGAGGTAAGTTCGTCAACCAGTTCATCAGCACGGGCTAAAGATCCTAAATCTAAATCGCCAGGCGCAACACGAAGAATATGGTTATAGTCTTGGTTTTCATCGTCTTCAGATAACACAAAGGTTAAGGATGTAGGGGTGATAACGAATGAGCCATACACGCCAAGGCTATTAGATACATCAGTTAAATGAGCTTCTAATCGATAAGCAGGTGTACCAAATTTATGTAAGGCTTTGCCCAAACGAATTATAAATCGACGTTTGTCGGTAAAACTATCTGAATTTGGCATGAAATATTGTTCGCAATGAATAGAGTTTCATATGGTAAATGATTCATTCTAAAATGAAAGCACAGATGTAAGATCTTGTTAAAATTATTGCTTCACACATATCTGAGTTACCTATTTACTAGCCTTTATTTCGGCTTGCTTTCATTTTCTGATATTAAGGCTAACTTCCTAGTTAGCATATCGCTTTATCAAACAAGTTCAATTGTGTTGAATAGAACGCGGCGGTATATAGGATTTTCGGCGACTTTTTTTTCTAACTCTAAACCAATAAAAATATAAACCGGTTAACGCTAACCAAAAAGGGGATAACCCCAAAACACACCAAACAATTTTACTGGGTAAACCTGCAAAATATCCAAAATGTAATTTACGAAAGGTATCAACTACAACGTTAATTAATGGTGCTTCTCTTATATCATACGCCGACATTAAACTACCCGTTGTACGATCGTAAGTTACCGTGCTTGCATATTCACTCGTTAAAGGATTATCACTTGGTACCTCACCAAAAAATGTAATATGTAATTCTGGTTCAAACGGGAAGATAAAGTAAGTTGGCTTATATCCTAAAATATCTTGCTTAGATTTATCCATTAAGTACTGAAAATTAAGCTCATTACTATATAAAGGCTTAGTTATTAGAGGATGGGGTTCAATATGCTCACTGACTTCATGAACGACGGCTGCAATATTAAAATACCCACCGGTTATTGCTAAAATAATAAGTACTGGAGATGAGGTAATTCCAATAAACTTATGTACATCACTGTAGAAAATACGTTTAGCGGATTTAAATCTTAATGTGAATAACTTCTTCCAGAATTGGCGATATAAAATGATACCGCTAATACCAAGAAATAATAAAATAATGGCAAAAACTGACCCTAGTACCGTACCTGTAAAGTCGAGTAAAAATGTATAGTGCAGTGATAAAAGCCAATCAGTAATATCATGTGTTACTGATACAGGTGTCGATAGTAATTCTCCGGTATATTGGTCGAGGTATAACTTATACCAATCACCTGTTGCTTTTTTAATAATATAAGCTGTATCAGCCCGATGTTTATCATCAAATAGCTCCCAGCTTCCCATTAAATAATCAGAATGTGTAGTGGTTACTTGTTCAATTAATGTGTTGAGATCTAATCGAGAGTACGAGGTTTCTGCATTGACAGTCATGTACTCAGGCATTAACCAAGTATCAATTTCAACTTTAAATACTAAGATACTGCCAGTAATCGCAATAATAATCATTGGTATGAGCGCAACTAAAGCGCTGATCGAATGCCATTTAAATAATTTTTTTCTCATTGGGAGGTCCTAAAAACAAAACATTGCATAACAATGTTTTGTTTAGTTATCACTAATAAAGCTTGTATCTATTTCTAAAGTGCAAAGCTAACTGTTGCAGAATAACTCGCGGGTGCACCGTAATAACCTTGTGCCCAATATAGGCTGTTAATATATTTTTCATCTGTCACGTTGTATGCATTTATCGCCAGTGATACCTGATCGTTAAATTCATAACGGGCCATTAATCCAACCAATGCATAAGCATCCTGTTTGGTAATGATTTCTTCTCCACTATTAGATAAACCCGCACCAACAAAACCCTGAGATCGAGATATATCATCTTGCCAACGAAGATTAATACCCACAGTTAAACCTTCAACTTGTGGTACGTTGTATGTTGCAGCCAATTTGAGTAACTTTTCAGGCGTGTAATCAGCAACATTCGCGTCAATTTCATCATCCACATCAATGTTGAAATGAGTAAAGCCAATACTAGTTTGTAGTCCAGGTAATAATTCACCGGCTAAATCAAACTCAATTCCGGAGCTTTCAATACCTTCTGTGCCGATATAACGTATTTCTGTGGGAATTGAGTTATCGTCAGCTCTGGCGACATTTTCCTGACGGGTTTCAAAGTAGGTTAGCGTTGCTAAAAAATTATCATTAAACAACTGGCTCTTAAGCCCAATCTCTTGACTCTTTCCCGTAATTGCATCTAGCACTTTGTTATTAATATCTAACTGCGTTTGAGATACAAAAGTTTCTGTATAGCTAGCGTAGGCCACAACACTTTCTGTTAACTGATAAACGCCGCCAATATAAGGAATAAAAATATTATCACTAGCGTCTTGTATAACATCATAAGACTCTCCTGATATTTTCCAGTCATTCTGTCGACCACCTGCGAGTAAATGAAAGTCATCACTTAAGCTAAAGCGTGCGGTAAAGTAAACAGCATTTTGCTCTCTGCTAACATCTGAACCTGTTCTGCCGTCAGCAAATGTTGGTTTTGGTGTATTGCCGTTCCACTCTGGTAAAGCTGGCATAACAGGAAAGCCATTACCTGTACTGAAATCGTATAGAGATAATTCTTCACCTTCCATTGACGAGTGGTTAGCACCAATAACAAACTCATGCTCACGACCGAAAAATTCAAAATCACCAGATAAATAAATATCAACTAAATCATGCTTGTCATCGTTATCGTATTCACTGGCATAACCTAGTAAACCTAACTCGGAATTTTTATCTGGCGTACCATAAACATAGAATAATTCACTATCTTCATCGGTACTTTTATGAGAGTAAGTGCCACGGAGTTGCATGTTATTTTCAAAAATATGGGTTATTTCAAATACTGTATTTTGTTTTTTTATATCCCAATTAGACCAATTTGCAGACGTGTTTGTTGATCTATCATAGTTTGTTGCTGAACCGTCACTGTAAAATAAAGGATTAGCTCCCCAGCTATTCCCATTAGCTTTGCTATCGCTAAATGAATGGCTTAGTGAAATTTCAGTGTTATCAGATAATTGATGTTCAAGAAAAACATAGAATATATTTTTCTCTGTAGAATATCTGTCGAGGTATGAGTCAGCACTTTGTGTAACCGCAACGGCTCGTATTGCGGTGTCATCACTAAAGTTGTAACTGCCATCAATTGCTATGCGGTTACTACTCCAGCTTCCTAAAGATGCATTTAACACTAATTCGTTTTCTGCATTAGGGCGCTTACGAATAAAGTTAATTGTTGCCGAGGGGTTACCAACGCCAGTCATTAAACCATTAGCGCCTCGAATAACTTCGATACGATCGTAAATAGCGGTGTCTTCACCTGAATGATTGTTACCTGAACTGAGTGGTAAGCCAACGCCATCAACTTGAAAATTAGTAATATCGAAACCGCGAGCAGTATAATAGGTGCGATTAGTTTCAATTCTTTCTACATTTACCCCTGTTGCAGTATCGAGAACGGTATCAATATCATTTAGCTGATAGTCACTCATTTGTGTTTCAGTAATTACTGAAACAGATTGAGGTATATCTATAATATCGAGCGCTAACCTTGAAGCGCCACTAGCTCTATGCGCGCTATATCCTTTTAAGTAATTACCTTTAACTTCAATAGTTTCAATATCATTTTTATTTATTTCATCATTCGCGTTAACACTAGTCGCTATTATTATGGCGATAGCGGTTGATGATAATTGTAATTTCTTCACGTTTACTTTCCTATCAAGGGTTGGGGGATAAAGTGGGGTTTCCTACTAAATCAATTTGTATTTGTTGAGTTAATGGTAATGATAACGATTACCATTTACATTGTAAATAAGAATTATTACGGTTGGTTTTTTAATGATCTTTGAGCCTTCATTCAAAGGTATCGATCATCGATAAATAAACGAGGTGAGTTAGAAAATATGAATAAGGCAATTTATGCATGCATTGAACAATAGATAATCATAGGTATGGAGTTTGTTGAAAAATTTGCAGCATGCAAAAATCTGGGTATGATAAATAATATGTAAACTTATATTTTCCGATTTTCTGCTTAATTAGCCTATATTTATTCAACTTTAGCCATCAGGATTAAAACCTTTATGACATTATTAATTATTTTATTTTTTGTGTTTGCGGCTGTTGCCTTAATGGTGATATTAGGCGAGCGTTTTGGCAAACCGATGGAGGTCGAGCAACAACAAAAATATTCTAAAATACTATGGGTTGTGGTTTTTATAGCAATAATTGCTGCCATTATTCGACAGTTACTTTAAGTTTAAGTTTAAGTTTTAGCCAAGCTAATGGCTTTAAAGCTCAAATTTCTCTTGATTCACAGTTTTACCCTCAGGATTATAATTACGCTCATAAACCTCTACAGTGCCCTTACTTGACTGCATAATGATAGCGGTTGAGCGCGTACCGTAGTTTGGTGAAACAATAAAAATACTGCTAAGTAATAATTCTAACGAACTATCAATCCCTGTTGTTGGTAACTGGCTTTTAACTGCCGTTACTTGGTTCTTCATAATTGCGAAAAACGCTTCCACATCTATGTTATTGGCTGTTATTAAATCTTCTAAATTTTTTACGCCTAGGGCCATTTTCGGCCAAATATCATCAAGTGCACCATTGCTTACACTATGAAAACCTGGGGTGAGTGTTACAAATTTTTGATTAACACTATCAAAAGCTTGTAATTTATTGAGTGGGCCAAACACCAGATTAAAGTCATTATACTGTTGTGAGCTTTGCAGCAAAATTTGCTGTGTTTTATCGCTGTCGTTATTTAATGCTTGCACAACTAGGTCACCGCGAGAGCGCTTATGTTGATCAAAACTACTGGGGCGGCGAAAATTAGTTAATGCCGAAAAATCGCCTTCACGACTTAAACCAAGCCAAGTACCGCCAGCTTGTAAATCTTTTCCAGCTAATATGTTTTGTTGTGGCCACCAATGCATTTTTTGGGTTGGTCGTTGGTGAAATTCATCACGATTCGCGCAAATAATAACGGGATAATCGGGGTGTTGCTCAACCGCAATAAACAAAATACACATAATTTACCTGTTTTGTTCTATGTAAGAATATCTGGTGCTTTAACTCCATGCTGTCATAGGATAAAGTTTATCGCATATAGTTGTATGTTGTCGCTCAGGTATATCAACACTTTAAGTATCTGGCGTAAAGACCCTAAAGTTATTTTTAAGCAAAAGGTAGTAATCGCGGATGTTAACACTCCCTGTAATTAATTTAAAAAATAAAGTATCTGCACAAGAATGGCAGCTCAGAGTAGATTTAGCTGCCTGTTATCGCCTAATTGCTTTGCATGGCTGGGATGACCTTATTTATACGCACGTTTCTGTTCGTATCCCTAATACCGAGCATGTGTTAATTAATGCCTTTGGTTTAAGGTTTGATGAAATTACTGCCTCGAACTTAGTCAAAGTTGATATGGCAGGTAATATTGTTGATGCCGATTGCCCGTTTGAATTTAACCCTGCTGGCTTTACTATTCATAGTGCGATCCATGAAGTGCGCCATGACGATATTTGTGCACTGCATGTTCACAGTAATGAAGCGGTTGCAGTGGCTAGCTTGCAAGAAGGTTTACTGCCGATTAGCCAGTATTCAATGTTCGCGCTTGCTTCGTTAAGTTATCACGACTATGAAGGTCTAGCGGTTAACGAAGACGAAAAACGTCGAATTCAAGAAGACCTAGGTGATACAAATTTTATGTTACTGCGTAATCATGGCGCATTAACAATGGGCAAAACTATTGGCGATGCTTTTATGCATATGTATGACTTAATTCGCGCTTGCCAAATTCAAGTGCAAGTTATGTCAACAGGAATGAAACCACTATTAGTTGATCAAAGTATTGTTGACGGCATTAAAGCACAAGCAAATATTGTTCATACCGGATTAACTGGCGGTCAAAAAGCTTGGCCGGCTATGCTAAGAAGGGTATATAAAGAAGATCCAAGTTTCGCAAGATAAGTAATGTTAACCACACGGTTATTATTTGAAATCAGCATTAAAAAGCACATAAAGAGAACGCAATGAAAGTAACTCATGTAGAAATTTTTGATATTGAATGCCCTAAACGTCCAGGCTGGAACCCAGTTTTTATTCGTGTACACACCGATGAAGGCATAAGTGGCGTAGGGGAAGCGGGTTTAGCTTACGATTGGGGTCATAGTGCCGCTGCAGCAATGCTGAAAGAAATTAGTGAAGCAGTATTGATTGGTTTTAATCCTTTTAATACCGAATTATTGTGGTCGCGTATGTTACGTGAAAGTTTCTGGGGCTTAGGCGGCGGACCGGTACTTTATTCTGCTATGAGCGCGATAGATACTGCATTGTGGGATATAAAAGGCAAAGCCCTTGGCTTACCGGTTTATCAATTACTTGGTGGCAAAACTAATGGTAAATTGCGTACTTATGCTAGCCAATTACAATTTGATTGGGACGATACCATTAGTAAGCTTATTGAGCCTGAGCAATATGCACAAGCAGCATTAAAGGCGGTTGCGCAAGGCTATGATGCCGTTAAGGTTGACCCGATTGTTTATAATCAAGATGGTAGCTCTTCATTTGATCGCACCAAGTTATTTACCCCGAAACAAATGCGTTTATTTGGTAATCGTTTGCGTGCCATCCGTGATGCCGTAGGCGAAGATGTCGACATTATTTTTGAATCTCATTCTTTAATGGGCGCAGCATCGGCTATTCAAATGGGACGAATAGTAGAAGAAGTTGGGTGTATGTTCTACGAAGAGCCGGTTAATTACTTAAATTCAGCCGTGCATAAAAAAGTGTCAGATAATGTGAATGTGCCCATTGCGGGTGGTGAGCGTTTATATCACCGCTGGGACGTAAGACCTTATTTTGAAGCACAAAGTATTGACGTATTACAGCCAGACATTGGCTTGTGTGGTGGTTTTACTGAAGCTAAAAAAGTATGCGATTATGCCGATGTTTACGACATTCGCATTCAAGCACATGTTTGTGGCGGCCCAGTAGCAACAGCAGCATCTTTGCACCTTGAAACTGCTATTCCTAACTTTTTAATTCATGAACATCATACTTATGCGATTAAAGACTGGAACCGCGAGTTATGTTTACAAGATCCTCAGCCGGTTAATGGTTTTTTTGAAGTATCAGAAACCCCCGGTATTGGTATTGAACTGAACGATGAAATTGTTAAACGCTCGCCTAATGTAACGGTAAAAGCGCTAAAATGATTATAACTTCAGATAAAAACCACTCTTGTAGTAAATCTACTTGAGTGGTTGTAGCTTAAGTCACTTTTAAAGCGAGATTAAAACGAGGCTCTTTATAAAGCTCATTTTCCACCACATCGACTAAGGTGTTCACCGCCTGCCATATATCTTCAAATGAGGTATAAAGTGGCGTAAAACCAAAGCGTAATATATTTGGCGAACGAAAATCGGCTATGACACCTTTTTCGATTAGGGCTTGGCAAATTGCAAAGGCATTATCGTGCGAGAAAGCGAGCTGACTACCTCGTTGGTTTGCTTCGTTTGGTGAACACAGCTGTAATTCATGCAGGCAATCATGCATTTGTACAGTACGAATAAATACATCACATAACGCGATAGATTTTTGCCTAATCTCTAATATATCGACGTCTTGCCAAACATCAAGCGCCGCGTCCAACGCGCTCATAGAGATAACGCAAGGCGTGCCAGATAGAAACTGATTAATATTGCTCGCTGATTGGTATTCAGGGTCAAAAGAAAACGGTTTAGCGTGTCCCATCCAGCCTGATAATGGCTGCTTAACTAAGGCATGGTGTCGTTTAGCAACATATAAAAAAGCCGGCGCTCCTGGGCCACCATTGAGATATTTATAACCACAACCAACAGCAAAATCTACCTTGCATTTGTCAAGTTCTACCGGCAATGCTCCTGCGCTGTGTGCTAAATCCCAAATGACTAAAATACCTTTTTTATGGGCAAGTTGGGTTAACTTTTCCATATTTAACAATTGGCCAGTTCTAAAATTAACTTGCGTTAATAGCAATACAGCCACGTTTTCTTTGAGGTTATGCTCAATTTGTTCTTCTGCCACCAATTGAAGCTGACATAAGTCTGGCCCTAACAGTTCGCTTAAGCCTTGCGCCATGTATAAATCGGTAGGAAAATTATCCTGTGTCGACAATACAATGCTTCGCGCTGAGTTAAGCGACAAGGCGCTACTTAACAGCTTAAACAAGTTAACCGAAATAGAGTCGCAACAAATCACTTGTCCTGGTTCTGCTCCAACAATAGGGGCGATTTTATTACCGACGCTAATGGGAAGATCAATCCAGTGGTGATCATTCCAACTTCTAATCAGATGGTTGCCCCATTGCTCACTAACCACATCTGCGATGCGTGATTTTGCCGCAGTTGGAAGGGCGCCTAATGAATTACCATCTAAGTAAACCGTGTTAGTTGGCAAGTCAAACTCAAGTCGCTTTTTAGCCAGCGGGTCAGCTTTGTCTAAAGCGGTAATATCATCGAAGTTCATTAATCTATTCCATGTAAATTTTTAATTAGGGTGCTAAATGCCATTGAACCAGGGTGGATCCAATCAAAATGCCCAACGCCCTCTAACAGGAGGATAGTGCTATTAAGCTTTTCTAATTCAAAGGCCGGCACGATAGGGTCAGCACCACCTTGTAGAAGAACGCTATTGGCATGTAATGTTTGTTTGCTAGGGTTGGCTTTTATATATTCACTTGGTTTGTCTGCTGGCATACCTTGCATAAAATCTTTGGTGACAGTTTGACAGCTATTTTCACCTTTAGCATAGGCTTCGATATCGGTAATGGCCGCTAATCCAATCACCCCTTTAAGTTGACTGATTTCAGCACCGGCAAGTAGTGCCAAATGGCCTCCTGCTGAATGGCCAACTGCTACTGAATTAGCGAGTTTATATTCGCCATTGTTGTAATGACTTGACGCTAGAATTCCGGCTTTAACATCATCAAAAGTAACGGGCCACCCGCCACCAGTAACACCACTACGACGATATTCTAACGACCAAACATTAAAACCTGCTTGTGCTAAACCTGTGCTTAAAGCGTAGGTATGTTGAATATCATAAGCGCTTAACCAACAACCACCATGGATCAAAATAACCAGTGGGTTCTGTTGAGTGTTTTGAGTTTTTTTAGCACGCCAAAGCAAAGCGTATTGCTCTGCGTTTTCACCATAAGAGATTTTTTCATCTGCAGCGCTAAATGCTAATGAGGCAACCTTTGGGTACGGTACATTTTTTTCTACATTAGGAAATTTAACCAGATCTTGAGAGGAATTGGCAGCGAACGAAAGTATGCTAACGAATAAAGCTAATAGCCAATTCAACATAGATTTCTCCTTAGATAACAACATTATGTCAACACTAAATGTCAAAACAAAATGTCAAAACAAAATGTCAGTAAAAAAATTAGAGAGTCATATTACATCATTTTTAGCGCTATCTGGTACTTATAAAGCGTGAGACTTTAGTACTTAAATAACCTGAACTCTAGATAATGAGTGCTTGATACTCAAGTGAATCATTAGCTAAGGTGCTAAAGCAAATGCTATAGCAAGATGAACATCACGAATAGACACCAGCAATGCTTGATTTTATGCCATTTCCAAGGCAAAACGTTTATGAATAGCGAACTATTTATCGTCGTTCTAACGCAGATAATGGTTTAAAAGGTGTATTGAGCAAGCGCTGCTTATCCAGAGTTCAGGTTAAATATAATCAATCGGTAGGGCGGTGGTATATTTAATTTCTTCCATCGCAAAGCTTGAGCTAATATCTGCAAAACTAGCGCGCGTGATCAAGCGTTGATAAAAGCCGTCGTAGGCTTTCATATCTGGTACTACAACGCGTAATAAATAATCGACCTCACCACTCATGCGATAAAACTCTAAAATTTCTGGAAAATCTATCGCTACTTTTCTAAATTCGCTTAGCCAATTCGGGTTGTGCTGGTTAGTTTTAATGGTAACAAAAACTGTTAATCCCACATTAAGTTGCTCAGGATCAGCTAATGCTACGCGGCCTTTAATAATGCCCGATTTTTCCATTGCTTGTATGCGGCGCCAACACGGCGTTGTTGATAAGCCAACTTTATTCGCCACTTCACTAACAGAAGCCGTACAGTCATGTTGAAGTATATTGAGTATTTTTTTATCAAATGCATCCATAAGCGTTAAAACGAAATGGTTTTACCTAATGGTTAGTTAATGTGGAATTATTTTGCGATAAAGGTGGGATTATTGCGAGTTATATTTTATCAATTTAATAAAAACTTAAAATTGATAAAAACGTTGAGCATTACTAAAACATAGCTGTGTAAATTGTTCGTTGTTATATAAAAAACTTGTATCAGCAGACTCGGTATTGCTTATATTAGTTATATTGCTCAAGCTATTTTTCGTTAAGCTAAGGTAGGAAAGCCAAGTGTTTTCATAACTAGTATGAAATAAATTTAGCGGGAAATTACTCGCTAGCATTACCCGAGAAATGCCGAAGGTGTTAATGCATTGATGAATAATGTTATGTGCCCAACTAATTGAATAATTTCTCTCGATCATTTCAAAGCCAGAGCATTTTATATAAATATTATCGAAGCTTGCCAACCTTTTAAGGTTTTGTAACCACTGTTTAGCTTCTACGTTATTTCCCAAGTTAGCTTTTATGCTTTTTTTTATGGTCTCTTTTACGTCATAGTGTGGCGGCCAACCGGCATGATTAATACAAATTTTTAATGCGGGAATTTGTATTAATACGGTAAGTAATTTATCGACAGCGGCAGTGTTTATTAACGGCATTTGTAAGTCAAAACTGAGATTGTAAGCTGCTAACGTGGTCAAGTTGGTTACGCAATGTTTATGACTAAGAATAGTTAATGCATCTTCATCTAAAATATAGCGAATACCCACCACACTTTTAAAGCTTTTTAGTATGTCGAGTTGTGATAAAAACTCTGCTTTAGGCAAGGTAATATCAAGCATAGCTACGCTACGAAAGGGCAGTTTACAGGTGTTTTCTAACCACGCTACTTCACGCCAAGGTTGCTGATTATTAAACCCTGCCTCAATATGTACAAAGCCGGCAAGCGTTAGCGACTCTTTAAGTGTTAAGTCGTGCTCTGAAAAATTTTTTGCGATCAGGGATTTATCAGGCCAAAACGGCGGGCACTCTGGCTTTAGCCATGAATACTCGCCTTGGCTTAGATCAAATAAATGTAAATGAGGATCAATTATTATCATTGTTAATTTATTAGCACAGTACTATTGCGCGGTATAACCGCCGTCAATCACTTGTAAACTACCGGTAATAAATTTAGCTTTATCAGACGCTAAAAAGTGAACTAACTCAGCTACTTCTTCTGCTTGTCCGAGTCGGCCTAAAGGTTGTAAAGCGGCTTCTTCAGCATGGACTTCAGTTTTATTGGCGCCTGATTTTTCACAATAATTGTTAATCGCTTGATGATAAAGTGGCGTTTCAATGGTGCCTGGGCACACAGCATTAGCGCGAATATTAAATTGTGCGTAATCTAGCGCGGTAGTTTTTGCCATTGAAGCAAGGGCTGCTTTGCTTAAGTTGTAAGCAAAAGAGTTATGCTTAGCGACAAGGGCCTGATCTGACGACATTAATATTATCGCACCGTTTTGCTGCGCTTTCATGCTTGGTAATACCGCTTTAATCGCAGCGTAGGCTCCTTTAACATTGATATTAAACACGCGCTCTAAATCAGCTTCAGTGGTGTTTTCTATTGAGCCTGAAAAATGTATGCCGGCGTTAGAAACTAAGACATCAATCGTATGATCTTTTGCAATATTGCTAATTATGTCATTAACTTGAGTAACGTCAGTAATGTCACAAGCACAAAAGCTTCCAACGCTAGATTCAGTAATATCTAAGTTAAATACTTGGTAATTATTGTCTAAAAATAACTTAACAATGCTTAAACCAATACCTGAGCTGCCACCTGTAACAATACAAACTTTTTTCATAATGATAATATTAAAATGATTTTGTTAAATAATATCGTTTACTCGCATTAATACCAATTGAAATAAAAAATTAATCATCTTAAACACTTTTTGTTGCTGTGCTTATTCATTCGGAAAGTTTTCTACTAATGGTAAAAAGAAATGAAATTGAAAAACCTAAAAGAAAGATTAAAAATGT
The DNA here is from genome assembly GCF_057550865.1 of Colwellia sp. NW0002-52-1. NCBI lineage: Bacteria > Pseudomonadati > Pseudomonadota > Gammaproteobacteria > Alteromonadales > Colwelliaceae > Colwellia > Colwellia sp. NW0002-52-1. The sequence goes on from NZ_BAAJLU010000004.1 coordinate 19,807, forward strand.
ATTACGTGATGAGCCTATTCAGTGTGCTCTTTGCTTTATTAGGCTTTAGCTATAATGCTTGGCGTATGGAAGTTAGCGAAGAAAATAATAATATTCGAACCGCGGCATTTGAAGTGTTGTCACACTTGGGCGAATTAGAGCATATTATTTTATCGGCACATTATGACAATGATTTAATGCAAGGCAATCCAAGAAAAGGTTGGGTTAAAGTAGGTTTAGTTGCCGATTTGAGTGCCTTAATTACCCCAGAGGTAGCTGATAAAGCAATAAAGTTGAAAGCACAATGGGCAGACTCTTGGCATTTAATGACGGCCGATGAAATGGTTGTTACTGAGCTAGTCACCAGTATAGACGAAACACGCTTGGCGATAAAAATAGTGCTAAAGCAAATGAGTTAATCAGAATCTCAGCACTGTTTTTTAAGACTAAATTTTCGTCATCATAAGCTATAAATTAAGATATAAACACAGATGACGATTTTATATTTGTTATTGTGTTATATAGCTTAATTGCCAACTTTATTCGCACAGTTGTTACAAATACCCATAAGCTCAAATTGTGCGTCAATAAGCTGAAAACCTACCGAAGAAACTGACTCATTAAGCTCTTTTGTTAAAGCCGGGTTCATGCCTATTTCTTGGGCATCACCACAGCTTTTACAAACAACAAAATACTGATCTTTATGATTATGTTTGCAGGCAAGGTGCGAGCAAACAATGTATTTATTTAATGTAGGCAGTTTATGCACTAATTGCATTTCAATGAAAAAATCAAGAATACGATATACCGACATCGGCTGAATTTTTTGATCGCTGTTTTGGTTATATAACTCAACTAAGTCGTAGGCAGAAAGTGGGTGCTCTGCGCGTATCAAGTTTTCGAGAATATCGCTGCGCTTATCAGTGAACCGACCACCAGCTGCTTTACATTTTGCCTCAGCGTTTTGTAATAATTTCTCAATCAACGTTTACTTCCTCATAACTTTTTGTATCTTTTATCAGACACGATATCGGGCATATTAGCTGAAGTTGCAGTTATATGCATGCTCAATAGTAAAAGTAATATGCTAGCAAGTGTAAAATTTTGAAATAAAACGCGCTCACAAGATATATTTTTATACATACAACAGGTATCTGTTAGTAGTTTTTATATAATTTAAATGTTATGTTGTATCATATCTGTTTTGGGGTTTATTTTAAACTTATCTTAAAGATTAAAAATATAAAGAATAAAAATTTATTTGTAACCCATTTACCACCTAAATAAGGACACCTTGAATGATCCAAGTTCAACAGCCAGCGGATAAAATTGCTATAAGTTTGTCAGTTTTATGTGCTATTCATTGCTTTGCTACCCCAATGTTAATGGTTTTTTTACCCTCGCTGGCTAGTTTTTTAATAGAGCCAGAGTTACTGCATATGTGGTTGGCCGTTGGGGTTTTACCGATCAGTGTTTTTGCCTTAACGCTTGGCTGTAAAAAACATCGTAAACTGCAAGTGTTGGCACTTGGTTTTATCGGCTTAGCGTTTATGTTAACGGCTGTTGCTAGCGGTGCGTTAGGTTTAGGTGAAAACGCTGAAAAAGCCCTTACTTTGTTGGGGGCTACGTTAATTTCAGGTGCGCATTTTTGGAATTATCGCTTATGCAAGCAGCGTAAAGAGTCGTGTGATTGTCACTAATGCTGTAGATATGTTGAATTGGTTTTGATACTAAAATAGTGACTAGTAAAAAACTGAAGCATATTTAACACAGTAAGATGAAATAGATAGTTAGCAACTTATCTTACCAAATAAAATAAGTTGCTAAGCTGAGTTTAAAGTTTATTTAGCTAATTCAACCAATACCGCAGTGTACATTTTTAAGTTTAAAACAAACTGCTCCATGGTAATAAACTCATGTTCTGAGTGACCAGTGTATTTGTTATTTGGCATTGAAGGGCCAAAGCTAACCGCGTTAGGAAATAAACGTGAGTTAGTACCACCGCCAATAGCAATCGGCTTGGCATCTTTAATACCAGTAAAGTGACTAAATACAGCTAATAACGTATCAATATGAGGAGCATCTTTTTGGACAAATGGTTCGCCAATATAGTGCTCTAACTCTTTAACATTAGCATCAAATTTGTTATTCCAATTTTGCACGGCTTGATGAATTTCTGTGGTTAATTCTTGCTTAGTTTTACCTTGTGGTCGACGCAAGTTAATGTTTAATTCAATGCTATCATCGTGCTGTTTTATTACGGTAGGCGAAAATGTCATTGGGCCCATAAAATCATCTTGATAAGCTATATTGCCGAATTTTTTACCTTCTAAACCTAAGCCAATATTGTCATTAATAAAATTAACTAACGTACCTGGGCCGTTATTCTCCCAGCGAGTATTTGATAATAAATCGGCTAAGTAAGGTATCGCATTTATACCTTCGTCAGGCTTTGAAGAATGGGCTGATTTTCCTAAGGCATTTATGGTTAATGTACTGTCTTTTAATTCAAGATCAAAACTTACGCCTTGATAACTACGGGCTTTACGCATGAGTCGTTGCAGTACAATGATATTAGCATTTTCAATAGTTACGCTGGCGTCTTCAGGAATTTGGCTACCGAAAAAACCACCGGTAAATGCGCTAATATAAGGCGATATGGTTGGTATTTCTTGCTTATTAAAGGCTAATTTTACTGTGCCATAACCTTTCTCTGCGGTTACCACGGGGTATTCAGCGTCAATAGTGATATTGGTTTGGGGTAAGTCATGGGTTTTTATATACGCCTTTAGTGGCTCCCAGTCAGACTCTTCTGCCATATAAATATAAAGCTCAATACGCTTATTAAGCTTTATTTTTTTGTCTTTTATCGCCTTCATTGCAAATAAGGCGGTAGATATAGGGCCTTTATCGTCTTCTGTTCCGCGGCCAATTAATCGTCCTGGCTCGGTAGTGGTATCAAGTTCAAAAGGTGACATCTTCCATTTTTCTGCATTAACTGGTTGTACATCGCCGTGTGTAATTATGCCAACACGCTCTTTTTGTGCGCCTAAGCCAATTACCACGACATAACCTTCATCGAGGTAATCTAAACCAAGTGCTTTTGCTTGTTTTTTAAGCTCTGCTTTAAACGCAACATGCGCCGGATTATCATCAACCGATATACCATCTTTAGCAACGGTATTATGTTTAACTAGCTCGCGTAGACTGTCTACCATGGCTTGCTGATAGGTTGCTACAGCATAGTCAGCGGTACTTTTTGCACTGTAGCTAACCTGTGTAGATTGAGTTGTGCCAGTGGCGTTAACTTCTGCGCTTAATGTTAAAGACATAAGCCCAGACGTAATAATAGATGCAGATAAAAGCGTTAGTTGTTTAAGCAAAAGGTGCTCCAGTAATTGGCGGTTCAATTTTTCTCGTCGCTATATTAACGTAAGTTATATCAAGCGGGCTAATTTATTGATCATCTTTGAATATTTTATCAGTTTACTGTCTGCATTATGTTCAGTCGCAGAAACTCTACATTGCTCAGCAATATGTTCTTATATTGCTTTGGTTTACATTATTATTGTAAGAATTAATAACAGCGTAAACTTGAATCGTTATCTTTGTAGATATTGATAAAAGTTTACTTTGTTAGCCGTTAAACTCGGATGACCGAAATGAATAGACTCAACTTTTACAGATAAGTTTAATTGTTTTTAGTAAGTGGGGTGTTCAAGAGAATAATGGGACTAACATCAAAAATTAATCTGCATTAAAATGAAATTTAAAAGGCTAGGAGTTAACCTAGCCTTAACTTAAGCTAAATTACTTAACGTCAGTTATATGTAATTAACTTATTGCAGCTGTGCTTCAAAAGTCAGGAATACGCCACCTTGCTCTTTATCTGCCAAGGCTTTGTTTTTAGCTTCTTGTTCATATTCTGCAATTAATAAATAGCGTCCGGCTTGGGATGGCGTAAAAGTAATTTCACCATTTCTGTCGGTTGTTAATTTTAATACGTTAGGGGCGTTACGGTAACGCGCAGCGTCTGGTGCAATTTCAACTTCAACACCGGCTTGCACTTTGCCATGATAAGTAAATGCAAAAGTCGCTGGCTCATGCTCTATAATTTCTGCCGGGTGTGTTTTTGGTAATAACTCTAAAAACTGGCCGTCGCTGCGGTAGTTTTCAGTAGGGTTATTCATGGTAATGTATGTTTCTACACGTGTTAGACCGTATGTAGTTTGTAAATCAGTGGCATTAGCCGGGATCATGGCTTTTAATTCTGCTTTGTTGGCACGGGCACGCTTGCGTTTATCTGCAACTTTATAGCTAGAGAAGTAACTTGCGCTAGCATTATTGGTGATTTTGTAAGTACCACTGTCTTTAATAAAATAGTCAGCCACTGATTTTCTATGAGCTTTGTAGCTTGATGAAGGGCGAGTGCTTTTGCCTGACGGCGTTAAAATGCTCATGTTATCAATACTCAATGCTTTATCAACATTAAATACTTCGTTTGAAGCGGAAGCGTCAATGGCGATCCACTCGCCTTGCTCAGACGAAAGCGTAAAGTGACTAGGTAATAACCAACGTGAATGCGCGCTAGCTTGGCTACTAATGGCAACAGCCAAGCAAAATAATAATGATTTTTTAAAGTTCATGTGAGCTCCTAAGGGTTAACAGTAAAAGTAATATCGCCAGTTTCGGCAGTTTCATTCAGGGTAAAGTGCTGTCTTTGGTTGTTGAGTGTAAAAGCTTGCTTGAGTAATACTCGGCTGCCTTTTTCTCGAACAACTTCAATATATAGTGTGTAGTCTCCTGCAAGCAGGGCTTGTTGTTGATCGTTAGTGGCTTTAAACGACAACCCAAATGTTCCAGCAGCATGGGTTGCTGAGGTTATGGCATCAACTAATTCGGCATCTTTTCGGCCAACGTTACGCCACCATCGGCGAATATCTTTCAGCCATTTAGGCTCTTTGCGCCATAGTATGAGTGTTCTAACTGGTTTTCTTTCGGTGTTTTCTATCCATGCGGCAACATAGGGAGGGTGGTATTCACCTTGTTGCTGCTTTAGCGTTAGTTTTATTTCTAAATTAGCGGGGCTGTTTTCATTAGCTTGTGCTGAGGCTGGCAAAATAAATAACAGGCTAAAAAATACCAGTAAAACTATTTTGCTGATGCTATTGGCATGGTTTGATATAAAATTATTCATAAGGGGTATAAAGTCCTTTTAGGCAAAGTAAATAATACTTAAAATAGCCAGTAATGTGCTGCTAACACTAACCATTAAAGTACGATGAAAACGTTTTTGTGGCATGGCTAAAATAAAGCCGGTGATGGCAAAAACAATAAAAAGTACGCTTGATAGATCGATAATCCAGCCCCAAAAATTACTGGTATTTCGGCCTTTATGTAAATCGTTAAGCACTGCCCACCAGCCGTAATGGGTTTGTTCATAAAAGGCGTCGCCGGTTTCAAGTTCAACGGCAATGCTGGTATTTTTCCCGGCTTGTTTAATGCTATAAAACAATTCGCCCGACATTAATTCTGGTTGAATATCTGTTAAAGAAACGCCAAAAGCTTGCTCAACTGCACGAGTAATAAGTTGCTGTTGCTTCGGTGTTACTTGGTTGTCTTTAATTGCAAACTCGGTAACGGAACTGATCGTTAGTTCATTTTCTACCACCTTAGCCTTATGACTACTAAACCATTCAGGATGGTTTAAGGTGATGCCCGTAACTGAAAAAAACAGTAACAAAGTCAGCAACGCCATTGACACATAAACGTGAATAAGCCGGGCAAGATTTAAGGTTTTTTTAGAAGGTTTCATGACTACTTGTTTCTTCATTAATGTGATTTGAGTGCGACTGAGCTATTGCTAATAAAAGCTAATAAAAGGTATATAAAGTACAAATCAGAAAAGGCGACCTACAAAAACTGTGTCGCCTTAACATGAGTTACTGACTAAATGTTCACTAGAAAGCTAATTGAGCCGCTAAGCGAAAACTAATGCCATCAGCTGCCGTTACACTCGTGGTTCCGCCACCAATCAAGTACTTTTTATCTAGTAAGTTATTAATGTTAAAGCGCAGGTTCAGTTCATGCTCTTTAATATCCATTTGATAAGTCGCACCGACATCAATGCGGGTGTAGCTGTCTTTTTTAATGGTGTTTTGGTTGTCTGCAAAGCGAGAGCCTTCGTAAAATGCACCGGCATTAAAGGCAAGTTTTTCAGTTAGCTCGTAGCGTGACCATAAAGCAGCAGACCATTCTGGTACATCAACGGGGGTATTGCCTTGATATAATGCGTCGCGTTCATATTCCGCGTCGATATTGATCAACGATGACATGATAAATAGTTTGTCATTAATGGCACCTTGAGCGCCCAATTCAAAACCTTTATGACGTTGTTCGCCTGCTTGCGTTGTGCGAGTTTCAAATGCAGAATCAATTAAATCTTCTTGAATTAACGTACCCATTTTACTGATATCAAAAATAGCACCACTTAACAAAAGTCTGTCGTCAACAAGTTGCCATTTTACGCCAATTTCACTTTGCTTGGATTCCATAGCTTCTAGCTTCATGCCATGGTTGATATCAGTATCGTTATCTAATTTTTCGCTACTTTGTGGTTCAAAACCTTCGGTGTAGCTATAGTAAATAGTGGCTTGTTCAGAAGGGTGATACAGCACACCAAATTTAGGTAAGAAAGATTCATTATCAGCACCTTCCTTGTTTTGTTTGTCATAACGACCACCAAATGAAACCTGCCAAGTATCATTAAAAGTCACTAAATCTTGCACATATATGCCGTAGTAGTCGTATTCGCTATGTGAGGTGCTATCTGGATTTTTATAACTAATATCAGGCTTTGGCGGCTCGACTTGTCCTGCTGAATAAGTAATTGCTGTGCCATTAGCTTTTACTTGGTCGTAAGAATAATCTAGAGAATTAGCACCGATTAAAAGCTGATGACTAACGCCGGCAAATTCAAACTCGCCAACAAAGTCGACAAAAGCCGTAGTAAATTGCCAGTCGTCAAAGCGATCATAAGGGTTTGAAGTATAGCTATCGCCTTCAACATTAAAAGTACTGCCATTTTTCGGCGCAGATTCAAAACGTTGGCGTTCAAAGGTTTGCTTGTTGTAGCCAAGCGTTACTTGCCAGGCATCACTAATATTATAATTAATATCAGCACCGTAGTTTTCCACGTCGATGTCGGTGAATGCCCATGACATATCACGAATAGTTTTACGGTCGCCAATTAAATCGCCGTCTTCGTTTAACCAACCACCTGTGTCTAATCCGGCTTTGTCGTTGGTATAGTCATAATGCACACTCAGTGATAAATCGTCTGAAACATCATAATCAACAACAAGTGCACCTAAGAAACGATCTCGCTCACGCTGATCGCCGTTTTGATATTCACGTTGATATGTCACATCTTGCTTGACTAAAATGCCACGATAACGAAGTGACTCATCGTCGTTCAGTGCACCACCAGCATCTAAGGTAAAACGGGTTGAACCTTCTTGGTCGGTATCTGCACCGATAGTAAATAAGGTGTTAGCCGTTGGCTTTTTAGTCACCATATTTACTAAACCACCCGGACCAGATTGACCATATAAAATGCTAGAAGGGCCTTTAATTACTTCAACCGCTTCTAAGGTTTCTATCGGTTGTTGGTAGTGTGACCAATGTTGATGGCCATCGCGTAAATAACCATTTGAAGAGCTTAGCTCAAAACCGCGTAAGTTAAACACTTCTCGGTTACGTTGCTTAGAGCCCGCAGAAAGACTAGCGTCATTGGTAAGTACTTCACCTAGAGTCGTTGCTAATTGTTCTTCAACAATAGTACTTGAAATTACGGTAACTGACTGTGCGGTTTCGAGTAAAGAAACATCGGTGCGCATGGCCCCCTTTGCTTCGTCAACTTTGTAATCATTAAAAAAACTACCTGTAACCTCAATAACTTCTAAAGGGCTGCCATTAGCAAATGCAGTGATTGGCGTTGCCATAGATATTGCCAAAAACAGCGATGAGTACTTCATGTAAATCTCCAAATTATCAACGAATATGTCCAAGTAAATGCCGTAAAGCATTAAATTCACAGTAATGATAATGAGAGTGATTATCATTTGCAATATAAATCTAGAATTTATATTAAAAAAAGTCATATAAAATCAGATGATTAATTTGATAGGTTGATTAATATACAAATAAGTATGGAAATAAACGGTTTACTATTTTACGACCTTAGCTTTTAGGGGCGAGTGATTTGTAAAATTATAAATACTCTTGTACTGGGAGCTGTTTTTCGTGCATGCTGATACTCGAAAGATCAAATAATTATTGTATAAACTCGGTATTACTGTTTTTATTCAATAGGTTAATTTTATTTAAAACAGCAAAACTATTACAAAATAGAGGAAAGCTAATGTTTAGTCATATCATGATCGGCGCTAACGACGTACAAGCATCAAAGGTATTTTATGATGCAATTTTAGGTGAAATGGGCCATAAGCCAGGTGTAATGGATGAGAAAGGGCGTTGTTTTTATTTTACGGATAAAGGTGTTTTTTCGTTAACTAAACCTATTAATGGTGAAGCCGCATCGCATGGTAATGGTTCAACAATTGGTTTTACTGCCGATTCTCCAGAGCAAGCCGACGCTTGGCATGCTACAGGGCTTGCTAACGGTGGTACCGCCTGTGAAGATGGTCCTGGCGTACGAGAAGGTGCTGCAGGTAAATTATATTTAGCTTATCTGCGTGATCCGTCAGACAACAAAATTTGTGCGTTGTTTCGAATAGCGTAAACCCAAGCTTATTTTTACCGATAATGAAGGTATTAGTTATTTAAGGTGATCGCTAGAATAGCTAATAAAAAAGACGCTGCTTAGCGTCTTTTTTATATTTACGGTTCTAGTTAAGCTAATTATTAGCTTGTTTTAAAACTAATTCTAAAACCAATAGATGTTAATGCTGATTTTGTAACGCAGAGCAGCATTGGGCGGTGAGATGAGAAGTCGGTATTAGAAGTTGGCATTTGAAGTTGCATTACTAATTAAAAATTTTTCAACAACCAATTTTATAAATACTATTCTGGCGTTTGCATTTCTTCGCCGGTTAACCAGCCATCTAAATTCGTTTTACCTAATACAACCGCCATGCTTTTAAGCTGTCGAGTAATACTTGGGGAAATTATCCCTCGTGCTAAACCAACAGTGAAAATTGCAGCTAAGCCTTTTGGTGAAGTGATCAGCGCTAAAGATTGTTCTTTTGCACGTTGGCTTTGCGATTGCTCAAGTTTGCTGAGTAATGCTAAGTCAGCAGCGCACTTATTGGCATGTTCGACCTGCTTGAATAATGATAAAATCATGAGTCACCTTTAAATACGCGTTGTGTTCGGTTAAATCCTATTTCGCGTTTTACTTTTCTCATTAGTTTTAAAGCTAATAAAATGAGTAAGGTATTTATTGCTAAAGCTATACCCAAACCTAACCACATTGAAGAAAATAAATGCATAGTACCAAGTACTATTGCTACATTGATTAAGCACCAAAGTACGGTTGCTATAACCGATGTTATAAATAATAAAATACCAAATACAGCAATGGCTTTAAGTGATATTTTTCCTTCTAACGCTGCCAGATCTAACGTGCTTTGGTACTTTTTCTGTTTAACTTTAAAAAGCTTAACAATAGCTGAGTAGGTTTCAATAAACGAAGCTTCAGCTGCTTGAAGTTGTTCACGCTCTTGCAAAAGGCGTAAGCTTTCCGCTTCAGCATCAGTGTGCTTATTGTGTTGAGCATCTGAATCTTCGTTAATCGTCACTATGTTAGCTTCCTATTTAGTTATTACTTTCTACGCAATAGGCTTGTTAGTAATACACCCGCTGCGAAGGCTATTCCGGCAGTTGCTACAGGGTTTTCAGTCGCATATTTTTTTACTGAAGACTGTTCCCATTTCTCTTTAACTTCTGCTTGCTTAGCAGCTAAACTTTCGCCACTAGATTGAGCTGCATTACGTAAACGATCTTCAGTAGATGCTGCTTTTTGAGCTAAAGTGTCAACAGATTCGTGTAAAGTCCCTTGTACTTTATCAGCTATAGGATGAGTAGATTTTGTTTGCTTATCTGTATTTGAAGTTTTAGTCGCCATGTGATTATCTCCTTTTGACATAACAGTTTTTATTAACTGGTTTAAGTGGAGCAATCATTGAGCCAAGTTTATATTTCAATTTAATTGTTATATTTCAAGGGGTTATTTTTGTGTGTTAAAACGTTTTTTTTAATCCCTGAAATATTGACACAGCAGAATGAAAACTTTACTTACTTATATTCTGCTGCGTTTAAACTAACTGTGTTTGAATAAATGTACTGCTTATTTACGCTTTGGCTTCAATAAAAGCGACCCAATGGGTAAATAAATTAAGCCGCTCTAATGTTAATTTAATAGAGACTAAAATAGGCACAGCTAGCAGTACACCTAGCATTCCCCAAAGCCAGCCAAGAAAAAATAACCACAATATAGTAACTAGCGGGTTTAGCTGCATTTTTGTGCCTAATACCATAGGTGTAAGCACCTGTGATTCAAGTACATTTACACATAAAAATGCAAAAGCAGGGGCTAATGCAAAAAATGTTAACCCAAATTGAACTGAGCCAACTAGGGTTAAAATAACAATACTTATGGCAGAGCCAACATACGGAACAAAGTTCAGGAGTCCAACTAATGCACCCCATAATATAGGATCGTCTAGACCTAACAAGGCAAACGCGATAGCGGTAACTGCGCCAAGAATAAAGTTAATAACACTGATGGTAATAATATATTTTGAAAGCACCTTTTGTACTTCATATACAATGGAGTCGAGCTTTTTCTTGTTACTGATATGAGGAAAACTTCTCGCTGCAAGATAAACTGAGGGGCCATATATCAGTAAAAAAAGAATTAATATTAAGCAACCAAAGCATTGAGCTAAAAAAATTGGCGCGCTACTAAGGCCCGAAATTAAAAGCTCAATACCGCCTTGTTTAATATGTTTTTCTACCGAATTTTCATCGCTTTTTGTTGGTGCTTTAGCTGGGGGTTTGTTACTGGAAAACATACCAAAAAAACTGAAGCCTTCTTCTTTTCTTTTGTTTGCTGCAACTTCTGCTTCTGCCTGCTGTTTTTTATTATCAAACTCATTACTTAACGTATCAATTTTCTGATTAAGTTGAACCGTAATTTTAGGGAGTAACTGCGCCCATTTTTGTGCTGGTTCGACTAACTCTGAGGCTAAAAAACTAAAAGGTGCTACGAGTAATGCCAGTAATACCACAGAAGAAACAGCGCGAGGTATATAGAAAGTTTTTAGTAGCTTAACTGAAGGGCTCAGCAATAACGCAATAAAGGCAGAAAATAAAATAGGAATGAATAAAGATTGAGCAAGGTAAAGTGTATATAAAATAGCAAGAGTAAATAACCATTTAAGTGGTTGGTGGTTACTAATAGCTGAATTCACAACAAAAGATCCTTTTGAATAATATGGCTAGAAAATATAACAGTAGGGCAGAGTGTATATTATCTTAGCAAATCTTCACAATTTTATGATGCTCTATTTACAGAGTTAATTGTTTTAAATAGATTAATTAAAATAAATGATCCTCTTGGTGTGACGTAAAGAGAGTCGGTAACAGACCTAGTCAATGGTTTAATAATGCCCAAGATAAATAAGGGCCAAATAGCTACTTATTTGGTTCTGGACTAACGGCATAACTAATTTTCAACGCTTGTATGATATTCCTAATTATTCTGCATTAAGCATTGATAGTATTCGGTATCTACGGCACTATCATGCAATATATACGATATAAAGAGACCCTAATATGGCTGGATTACTACCCAATATTGACCCCGATGGATTATTAGAATATTCCGTTGTTTACACTGATCGCGCATTAAATCATATGTCTGGTTCGTTCCAGCAAGTAATGCAAGACATATCAGCTGATTTAAAATCTGTTTACCAAGCCCACAGTACTATCGTTGTGCCCGGCAGTGGTACCTTTGGCATGGAAGCGGTTGCTCGACAATTTGCACGTGATAAAAAAGTACTCGTAGTGCGAAATGGTTGGTTTAGCTACCGTTGGAGCCAAATTTTTGAAATGGGCGGTATGCCGAGTAGCGAAACGGTATTAAAAGCACAACAAATTAAAGATGAAACTCAAGCGCCTTTTACGCCACCACCGATAGCTGAAGTCGTAGCCACTATTTTAGCTGAATCACCTGATGTTGTATTTGCCCCACACGTAGAAACGTCAGCTGGTATTATATTGCCAGATGACTACATTAAAGCGATGGCAGAAGCTGTGCACCAAGTTGGCGGCATTATGGTACTTGACTGTATCGCCTCAGGCACTATTTGGGTTGATATGCAGGCAACGGGTGTTGATGTTTTAATTAGCGCCCCGCAAAAAGGTTGGAGTGCTTCGCCTTGTTGTGCATTAGTTATGCTAAGCGAATTAGCACGCGAGCGCATTGATACAACCACTAGCGACAGCTTTGCTTGCGATCTTAAAAAATGGCTACAAATTATGGAAGCCTACGAAAGTGGCGGCCATGCATACCACGCGACAATGCCAACCGATGGCCTAACGCGTTTTAGAGATATTATTAAAGAAACCAAAGCTTATGGTTTTGAAAAAGTGTGTCAAGAGCAACAAGAACTAGGACAAAAAGTTCGCACATTGCTAGCTAAACACGACATAAACAGCGTAGCTGCCGAAGGTTTTGAAGCGCCAGGTGTAGTGGTAAGTTATACATCAGATAACGAATTTCAAAACGGTAAAAAATTCGCCTCAGTAGGCTTACAAATCGCGGCTGGCGTACCAATGCAAGTAGGCGAACGTGCCGACTTTAAAACCTTCCGCATTGGTTTGTTTGGTTTAGATAAGTTGCACAACGTTGACCGAACAGTAGCTGAACTAGAAAAAGCATTGGCTAGTATTTTGTAAATGTTGCATATGGTTTTCGCCATTACTATATATTAGTAATGGCGAATCTCTTAAACAGCAGACATAAAAAAACCGCTATTAAGCGGTTTTTTTCGCAGCTTGTAAACAAGCTGCGGCCAAATCTATAAGTTACTAGGTATAACAAATAAACTAAAAAAGGTCTTTATTTAGGTAGGCGGGGGAGAATCGAACCTTTATAATTCATTTTTTATCAGTCACTTATCTAAAAAAGTTAAATATAGTATCTTTTTTGTAATTCAGGTATATCAGTATCGCTACAAAATTCCTTATTTATAACTGAAACAAGCGACATTAGTTGAGTTTCTACTTCATAAAAATTATTTCTTGGGAGAACACACATTTCAACCCCTAAAGGTAACATAGCACTTATCAATATATTTTGATGCTTTTTATATAAAAAAGAGCCATTTGTTGCCATGCTAGCCTTTTGATTTGACGAATCTATAACTGCATTTATTTGGTTTATAGCACTGATGTACTTAGTTGATATTTTCATAGAGCCGATTTTAGATTCGCTGTATATCAAGTTGTACCATTTAAAAATGTCAAAACTTGATATATCTAATTTATCTCTTTTATTTAACTCGCCTAATATAAAGTCCTTAAAAATACTGAGATGGGAAATATGATTATGCAAGATTGAGTTGTTATAACTGTTAATGTAACTTTTTAGTGCGAGAAATATACCGCCGATGGTTGCTATTGAGGTAACAATTATCAATAAGCCTTGAAATATTTTAATAGATGCAGAGAATAAAGTTATTGTTGTTTCTAAACACTCATTAGTTAAGCAGAAACTATAACTGACATTTGATGAAAATATTAGAGAATATGATGTAGAGATAATACTAATTAATAAAAATAGGCAACCAACTGTAAATGTACGGAATAATATTTTTGCAAATCGCTCGTAAAACTCTTTAGGTGATGTATTACTTGTTGTCATAGTCGGGCTTTTTACCTTTAAGTTTGTCTCTCAATTTTTTCGCTGTTTTGTTATATGTTCTTTGTAAAACGTTTAAACGATCGTGGGCTCTATAAAATCTACAGTGGTACCAGTATGTATGTTTTTTGGCTTCGTAATCTTTGACTAATCTTTCTACCATTATCGTTGCTCGTTTGATATCAACTTTTGCAGGGAGAGGCAGAATATTTCTTAGTCGGTCAACTAATTTATTATGAGCTGAATGTTTCACCCTTTTGAGCTTATTTATCCGTCCCATGCAGCGACTAAAATCTTTTCTATAAGCGAAAGTTATTCGATAGCCAGGTTCAGAAGCTAACCTTTCCATATTGTGAACAGCCGCTCTTAATCTCCTAACTTCATCAGAAGGGTATCTTGGTTCTTTAAAATTGATTCTCATACCATGAACCATTAAGGGGGTTATAGATTCATAATTTATAATTGTTTTATCTTGATTTATAGGTAACTCTTTTTCATTTAGAACATTTAAAACACATGATATAGCGTAATCAAATTGATAGTTAGATGACTTTGAAGAAATAGTAATATCATCAACCAGTCGCGTATACGTTAAGTTTTTTCTGTGTAAACGTGCAACTAACATATTTTCCACATCCCACAAACAAAGAGCTGCAATATAACTAGATGTTAATGCACCTTGTATTAAATTTCCTTTATAACAACATATATCAGTTAGTAATTTAGACACATCAGGTGGATACTTAAAAAAATCGATAAATATTTTGTTCACTAAAAAGCTGTTTATATTATCAAAGAAATCTTTTATATCGATTTTTAATAAGCTTTTCGCTCCACAATGTTGTGAAGCACAACTTACATAATCTCTTGCGTGTATTGTTTCTTTGGTTTGTTCATCTATTTCATTTGGTATGCAGCCGTAGATATAGCTTGGCCATAAAACTATATCTTTGAATATTTGGTTGTTTATACGTCTCTGAATTTTTCGTACTTTATAATGAGGCTTATGTATTTTTCGTTGTTCACCGTTCGATTTGTTGATGTAGGCGGTAATATATTTTTGCTCATCGGATAGAAGAAGGGCTTCATCTAATTCATTAACTTTTATTAGAAGCGCTTTGCATAAGTTATTTTTATTAGCTATTGATTCAGTGGATTTTTTTACAGGGGATAATCTTTCCAAAATTACATCCTTGATATTAGAAAAGACAATAAAAGCTTAGTCAACTCATACTCTAGAGCGCAAGAAATGGTGTTACATTCATCGAAAAACATTTGAAACAGCCACCATTTCTATGACTAAGCCCATCGTTCACGTCTATTCTCGGTACGAGAAGAGCGGGAGGGTGCGGCCGAAGCACATGCCTATTGCTAGGCGCCCAGTGAAGGGCATACAAACCAAATGTTTTTTATAACGATTGCAGTAAGCTGAGCGAGACGCTCATGCTAAAAATACAATAACATTTGAATTTAATATGGCAAGTTTTATTTTAGGTATATTGTGTCGAATTAAGTTCGTGATGTTCATTATTTTCAGATATCCAACGTGCGTGAGTATTTAGTGTCATTGCTATATCTATAAGAACTAATTGTTTTGATACCCATGCTATGGGTTTGTTTTCAATTAACATGGTTGAAGCATAGGTATGTCGAGTATTGTACTGCTTGCGAAACTTCACACCCGATAATTTTAGGGAAGGAACCCAACAGTGATGATAAATTTCGCTATCATCACGCCAAGGTTGATTTGTTTTAGCGGCTAGAAAAATACGTTCATTGTCGTAAGATGAAAGTAATAGCTGAGCCTTTAAAGCTTTTAAGGCAGTATCAGGCTGTTGATTAGTTCTGCAATAAATGCATCAGGGTTATTTATAAGGAAAAATGATTTAATACTTCCTTGCGTAGCTTATAACCATCTGAAATAAAGTAGCGGTTTATTTTAGTACACGGGCTAGGATCTTAAATTTTCAGTATTGTTCATATTACCAAAAAAGATATAATTTTAAGGTTACTCTGAGAATAATTAACTTATTTATTGAGCAAACCTAAGATTTATGCGTTTTAGCAGGCAGTTGATCTGTAATGATATTAATCCCCATATCAAGAAGTTCTTTATGTGCTTCATCTCCTCCATATATTGAGAATATACTGATCATCAAAGATTTAAGGCATTCTAACCACCTCTTAGGGGAAATAATCTTTTTTTCAAAACTTTTCCAGTTAAATATTACAAGTTCTATTTTAGTTTTAAGTTGGTTGCCATATAAGCCTGCTGTCTCAAAGCTTTCACTTGAAGCATTATTGATCTGCTCATTTATATTTTTTATAGTAGCTTCCATTGGAACATCAGCACCTTCCTCAACTTTACAAAACTCATAAAAAGCTAAGTAGAATGAATTAGTAATAAGATCTTCTTTATGAAAAAAATAATCACGAGTCGATACGATGTATGACAAGTTTCGAAGTGACTCTGAAACTATTTTATTAAGATCATCCTTAATTTGGGGCAACTTATCATCTAATATAGCCATATTAATAATCCTTTTATAATTTATTTAAAATTAGCGCTCAGTGTACTTTTTGTCAAATAATTGGAATACTTTGTACAGCTAGTAATTGGAATAAGGGTTTGATTTTATTTTGTTGTAGTCGTGCAGTCTAATCAAAATATGTTGTAAGAAGGAGTTTCGGTAAAACTGAAAATGGGTTGAATTATTATTTAATCTTGAAACAGCAGACATAAAAAAACCGCTATTAAGCGGTTTTTTTTTCGCAGCTTGTAAACAAACTGCGGCCAAATCTATAAGTTACTAGGTATAACGAATAAACTAAAAAAGGTCTTTATTTTGGTGGAGCGGGGGGGAATCGAACCCCCGTCCAAAAAACCTACATCCTCGGTACTACATGCTTAGTCGATTATTTGTTTAACCAATTAGACGCCAACCGACAGGCTTCGTCATGGTGAGCTTAATACTATTTCGCGGTTCAGCCTTAAGCGTGCTTCCCTCGCTATCCTATTTGGGGTGACCATCGATCCTCTAAACAATAGGAGAATTTTTGAGGCGATGGCTAGCCTAAGCGGCTAGTGCGAACGTTTCGTCGTTTGCAATTATAGTTTTGCGGCTTTTTACGAGGCCAACCGCCCCTCGGCATGCACCTTGGGTTTCGTGAATCTTGTCGAATCCTAGATCCGCCCCAAAGTTTTACTCTTTTACTATAGACTAAATTAGCCTACAAAACGCATTGTACCGCGCTTTATTTAAATAGACAACGTGGTATTTTTTAACCAGCTATCTTTCTAAATTCTTGTTTTTCATTAAGCGACCTTTATCAACCGCCCATTCGCGATCTTTTATGTCGGCACGTTTGTCGTGAGCTTTTTTACCTTTACCAAGATAAAATTCTAACTTTACCCAACAAGCTTTCCAGTACATTGCGGTCGCAATAAGTGAATAGCCATCGCGGTCAACGGCAAATATAAGTTGGTCTAGCTCTCGACGATTTAATAGCAGTTTACGTGAACGGTTAGGATCACATACTACGTGGCTTGAGGCAGCATTAAGCGGCATAATTTCTGCGCCAACTAAATAGGCTTCTCGGTCTTTAACAAAGACATAACAGTCTGATATGTTGACTTTACCACTGCGTATACTTTTAATTTCCCAACCTTGTAAGCTCATACCGGCTTCATATTTGTCGGTTAAGTTATAGTTGTGGCGTGCTTTTTTATTCAGTGCAATTGTATTACTGCTTGATGATTTTTTTTTCTTTGCCATTATATTTCCATTCTGTTTACTACCAAAAATAGCAATTGCCAACATTATACGGGGAATTATGCTTAATTAAATGGCTTATTTATCATTTTTCACTTTAATGCGTTTTTAAAAGACATTTGCTATGATACCGCCCTTGAGAATTGGAGGGCGAATGCCGAACATAAGCCGTAGTGCATTAGTGATGCACAGTGTAGAAGATATGTACTATTTAATTAATGATGTGCTTGCTTACCCAAAGTTCTTGCCAGATTGTAGTGATAGTAAAATAATTACTCAAGATGAAAATAGCATGACAGCTGCGTTATTGGTGTCAAAGGGGGGGCTTAAAAAATGGTTTACTACCCAAAATGAATTGGTGAGTAATAAAGAAGTAAGAATGAGCCTAGTTGATGGCCCTTTTAAGTTTCTCGTTGGTGGTTGGAAATTAACAGCCTTGTCTGATGATGCCTGCAAAATTGAACTAGCGTTAGATTATGAGTTCTCTAATAAAATGTTTGATTTAGCCTTTGGTCGGGTATTTAATAGTTTAGCTAATAATATGGTGCAAGCTTTCACCCAGCGTGCGAAAGACGTTTACGGCTAGCATTTAATATTTTTTATAAGAGTTTATATTTACATGAACGAACAGGTTATGAGTGACGAAAGCGGTTTGCAAGAGCAGTTTACTATTGAAGTGGTCTATGGCACGCCAACAAGACAAGAAATTATTAGTTGTATTGTTGAACCAAATACAACGATAGAACAAGCTATTTTAGCTTCGGGTATTGTTGATGAGTTCCCTGAAATTGATTTATCTGTTAATAACGTGGGTATTTGGAACCGTGTAGCTAAGCTAACTGATATTGTTAAAGATTTAGACCGCATTGAAGTATATCGACCTTTGCTAGCTGATCCTAAAGAAGTAAGAAAGCGCCGAGCAGAAAAAGCAAAAGAAGAAGGGCGAGCAGATAAAGTTACTGGTGGTCGAGTAGATCCACGTAGAAGCAAAGCAAATGAAGCCTAAGTTGTAATAGTTTATTAGCTTTTTATAAAAGGTAACTGATTAACTATTCAAGGTTTTAACACGCTGCAAACAAAAAAGCATGTCGTAAACGACATGCTTAATTTTATATATCAACCAGAGCTCGAACTAATGATAAAAAATCTTAGTTTACCATTGGCTCGTAATAGCTTTCAGGTATCTCAAAGTCACCTTCAGCATTTACAACTTTATTATCTTCAAAGGTGATTGAAAATTGTTTTTCTGCGTTAAAATCTGAATTTTTACCTGACTTGAAACGATAAACATAATGCCAAATGTCGGTATTAAACGCATCTTCAACAACAGGGCTTCCTAATACAAATTTAACTTGCTCTTTTGTCATGCCAATTTGAAGTTTGTCGATATCTTTTTGCTCTAGATAGTTTCCTTGTGGAATATCTATACGATAAACCCAACTAGAACAGGCAGAAACAGACAAGGCGATTACAATAGCTAATACTCGAAACAACATGGTAATTATATTTATCCTTTATAGTTTGAACGGGGATAATAGCGAAGCAGGCTGATAGATACAAAATAATTTTTAGTTTATTTTACCCACTTGCTAAGCTTTACATTATCCAGCTAGCAATTCTTGTGCATTTGCTAAGCTATTTTCGGTAATTTTATCACCCGCTAATAATCGTGCAATTTCTTGGACGCGCCCATCACTAGAAAGTTCCGTTACCGTTGTTTCGGTGTGCTCACCATCGGTTAATTTCGCAACAAATAATTGCTGATGCCCTTTACTGGCAACTTGTGGTAAATGCGTTACACAAATAACTTGGGTGTTTTTGGCTAATTGTTTTAGTTTTGAACCTACCATTGCAGCTGTAGGCCCACTAATGCCAACATCTACTTCATCAAATATTAATGTAGGCGTAACAACTTTATCGGCCAAAATAACTTGCATAGCTAGGCTAATTCTTGATAGCTCACCGCCCGATGCGACTTTATTCATGGCCTCAAGCGCTTGCCCCGGATTTAAACTGGCAAGATAGCTTACTGTGTCGTTACCGTTAACGGATAAGCTTTCGTTTTTATCTTGGCAAATATCAATGAAAAATTTGCCATGTTGCATGTTAAGTTCGCCCATACTTTTGGTGATCATTTTGCTGAGTTTAGTGGCGGCTTTTTTTCTTGAATCAGACAAAGTAAGTGCCGCATGTTGATATTTTTGCTTTGCCGCTTCTATGTCATCATTAATTTGTGTTAAACGAGTTTCATCAGAGCTAAAAAGTTGCAGCTCTTGCAAAAGTTGCTGATGAAAAGCCGCTAATGCGTTCGGCGAAATTTGATGCTTTTTAGCGAGTAATACCGCTGTTGAGTATCGCTCTTCTATTAAGTTATAAGCTTGAGGGTCAAGCTCTAGGCTTTCATAGTAGTGTTTAATTTCTTGGCTGGCATCTTCAACTTGTATTAACGCTTCGTTTAGTTGCTCTGCAATAGCTTTTAAAGCCGGATCGTAATTTCCAAGCGCGGCTATTTGTTCAGCGCTGTGTTGCAAACTGTCAACAACATTAAATTGCTCATTCTCAGATAATTGCTGCACGGCAGTTAAGGTTTCGCTTAAAATATGCTGACCATTGCTTTGGCGCTTGTAGTCTGTTTCTAATGTTTCAAATTCGTCAATTTGCAGTGAAAACTCGTCTAATTCATTTACTTGATATTGTAAAAGCTGTTGCTTTGCTTCTCGTTGAATTTTACTTTCTTGTAATATTTTTGCTTCTTGATTAAGTTCACGCCATTGATGAAAGTAGAATTTAACTTCGTCTAACAAATGTTGATGACCGGCGTATGCGTCAAGAATGTTGCGTTGCTCACTTGCTTTAACAATTAGCTGATGGTCGTGTTGCCCATGAATGTTAATCAATAATTGGCCTATTTCTTTGAGCTGAGCTAGAGGCACCTGACTACCATTGATGTAAGCTTTTGAGCGGCCTTCTGCAGAAATAACACGACGAAGAATACATTCGTTATCAAGTAACATATCGTGTTTTTTCAACCAATTTTTGGCATGTTTGTTTTTAGTGGTATCAAAGGTGGCGGCTAATTCGGCTTTTGCGCAATTAGGCCTAACGACATTAGTTACAGCTCTATCACCTAAACATAAACCTAAGGCATCGATAGCAATTGATTTACCTGCACCGGTTTCACCGGTAATGGTGGTCATGCCTTGATGCCAATCAATGTCGAGAGAACGCACAATGGCAAAATTTTGAATGTTGAGCTGCAATAACATAAGCTTGTCCTAGCGCATTAATTTTCCAACAGACGAGTGGATAAATTAATAACTTTAATGATAAAAAAGATTACAAAAAAACAGATACTGTTAATTTATACAGTATCTGTTTTTTATGCAATAATTAATTTAACTATTGTTGAAAATTTATTCGAACAATGGAAAGTTCAGCTTATATTTTTGATAGATTTTTTGCAGAATGTTTTGGTCTAAAAGCGCTTTAGTTTTTGTGTCGTAGTAGTGTTTAAGTGCTTTACCTTTTGGGTCATCACTAAACACTAAATACAGTTTTGAAGTTACTAGATCTTGAATATAATATTTTTGTTGTTCAGCTTCTGGCCATAAAGCGAGCTGTGTTTCTAATATTGTTCGAATATCTAAGTAGTAATCAACTTTTTTCACTCTGAGTAAGTGTAAAGCGTCTTTACGATAGTCTGCACTAACGCCGTTTATATACGGTACAATCGAAGGAAATAAAATTTCGTCTGCATATCTTTGCGGCCAAACTCCAACTAAATTGCTAATTTCCTGTAAGGTTAAGTTAGTCTCAGTTTTTTGCCTTAATATACTGATTGGCTCGGTTAGTATTGGCACATCTGCAAATAAATATTTTCCATTATTCGGTAGTGCACCACTTATATTTGCTTGCTTTGTTTCTATTTCACGCAGTGCTCGTTTCCATGGTAAATACTTTACTTGAATATTATATGGCGAGTTATGGAATATAACTTCAAATAGTTCATGATAAAGCCCAGTACCGTCTCTATTTGTATAGTTTTGCCAAGCTTCTGTTACCCAAATGATGTCAATTTTTTCTTCTTTATCTTCGCTTGATGCGAAAAATGAAAAAAACAAAAAACTAAAGAGTAGTAGCTGGATAATATTCCATTTTATTTTCATTGTATTAATACAGTTTATTGCCCCAACTTAGTTTATTTCTTAAAACATTAAAGTAGTTATGATCAAGCGGATGAATTAAACGTAAAGTAAATTCACTCTTCTTGATGATAACTTCATCACCCGGCATAACCGCTAAAATTACATGACCATCGCAACTTACTTGTAAGTTTTCATAGTTTTCATTGGCTAATTTAAGTTTTATTTCGCTGTTGCCGTCAACCACAATTGGTCTACTTGTTAATGTATGAGGAAACATTGGAACAAGCGAGAGGGCATTTAAGTTTGGCGTTAAGATTGGACCACCTGCCGACATTGAATAAGCTGTTGACCCCGTTGGTGTTGACACTATTAGCCCGTCAGAGCGCTGACTAAACATAAAGCTTCCGTCAATGTAAACTTCAAACTCTATCATGTTGGCAACTTTGCCCGCATGCAAAACAGCTTCATTTACTGCGCTGTTAGAGCTTTTAAGTTTGCCGTGACGATAAACTTCAGCTTCAATAATAAAGCGTTGTTCAGAGCGTGACTCACCCTTTAAAATAGCTTCAAGTGGGGCAATTAAATCATCTGGCGATAAGTCAGTTAGAAAGCCTAAGTTACCGCGGTTTACGCCAATTACACCTATGTTGTAACAAGCTAACACTCTTGCCGCACCTAGCATGTAACCGTCACCACCTATAACAATAGCTAGGTCTGCACGTTCGCCAATATCGGTGAGTGACGCCTTGTCAATATTGTCTATGTTCACCGTTTGTGCGACAGAACTTTCAATCAGCACTTTGTAGCCATTTTGTGATAAATATTGATGTAAGGCTTCTATGGTTGAGCTGGCACCTTCATGATGAGGTTTTCCAATTAAACCAATTGTGTTGTATAAATTACTCATACTGTGCTTATAAATATGTAATATAATTAAGGACTATCAGCAGTTTCGCGCTATTTTACTCGCTTGTAAAGTCGACTTTTTTTTAAATGATTTACTTTTGTGCTTGAATCATAAAAACAAGCCCCCATAATTAGCGTTATCAGTTTTACCTATTTTGAATTTAAGACCTACTTTGGAGTTTTACATGGCCAACGAGTCAACAGAAAATAAAAGTGCTGAAGAAATTGCAGCAGAAGAATTAGCCGCTGAAATTATTGAACAAGCAGAAGAGCAAGTTGATGTTCAACTAGACGCTGCTGCGGAGAATATCAGCCCAGAACAAGAAAAAATAAACGAGCTTGAATTGGCTTTAGCCTCGGCTAAATCTACGGTTGCTGATCAAAAAGATTCTGTTATCCGTGCCAAAGCAGAAGTAGACAATGTTCGTCGTCGTGCTGCTCAAGATGTTGAAAAAGCGCGTAAATTTGCTTTAGAAAAGTTTGCAGCTGAGATGTTAACAACAGTTGATAATTTAGAGCGTGCATTACAAAACATTGATAGAGAAGATGAAAGCAATACTGCTATTGTTGAAGGTATTGATCTTACTTATCAAGGTTTACTTGCTTCGTTAGAGAAATTTTCTATTAAAGCAATTGACCCGCAAGACCAACCATTCAACCCTGAATTACATCAAGCGATGTCAATGCAAGAAGTTGAAGGTGTGCCAGCTAATACAGTTATTGCGGTGATGCAAAAAGGTTATGAGTTAAACGGTCGCTTAATTCGCCCTGCGATGGTGATGGTGTCTAAAGCTAAGCCAAGTGTTGATACTACTGCATAATATTATCTGTAGTTAGTTAAACCTAAGAAACCAGGCTAATGTCTGGTTTTTTTATGTGCAAAATTTTTTATCTGCCTATGTGGACAAGCATTTATAAAATCAGATTTCGGTATAGTAAGTTCCCTTTTAAAAAAGATTAAAAGAATAAGGGCTTCTACCACCGAGGCACCGAGGCGCATCGCGCTACACCGAGAAGAGAGTAGTGATAAGAAAGTGAATATGGGTAAGGTCTTACTTTGATGCTTTTTTACTTCTCGGTGCAGGACGAAGTCCCTCGGTGTCTCGGTGGTGAAATTTTTTTGTTGTGTTTTTTAAGTTGTGTGCTTGGTTTCATGCTTTCCCACAGAGTTCTCTTTAGTCAGACATTAATAGATTAAGGGCTTCTAACACCGCTGCACCGAGAAGTTATATTTAGGATACAGGATCGTGTGAAACCTCAACCGAATTGCGAATTAAAAAAGTATAGTGATTGATACGTACAATTATTATCTTGTTTTTCTAATCTACTTAAAAAGTAACGTTGGTAGTGTGTTTTACTCACTTTGCTATAAATTGCAAACGCTTAAAGTGTGCGCTTAATCGGCTTTAATAAAGAGTAGAGCAAATAAATTTAATATTTTTTAATTTAATTGAATAAAAATAGTTGAAAAGACTTTTTCCTGCCCCCACTAACTGTTCATCAAAAGATTTAATCTTTATTTTTATTAAATTAAGTATTCGGAGATCGTCAAAATGGGCAAGATTATTGGTATTGATCTAGGAACAACAAACTCTTGTGTTGCTGTTCTAGATGGTGGTAAAGCACGTGTAATTGAAAATGCAGAAGGCGATCGTACAACTCCTTCAATCATTGCTTACACTGAAGAAGGTGAAACGTTAGTTGGACAACCAGCTAAGCGTCAATCAGTTACTAACCCTAAAAACACATTATTCGCTATTAAGCGTTTAATCGGTCGTCGTTTTGAAGATGAAGAAGTTCAACGCGACATTAAAATTATGCCATTTGGCATTGTTAAAGCTGACAACGGTGATGCTTGGGTTACGGCACGTGATAAAAATATCGCTCCTCCACAAGTTTCTGCTGAAGTTTTAGCAAAAATGAAAAAAACAGCCGAAGACTACTTAGGCGAAAAAGTAACGGAAGCAGTAATTACTGTTCCGGCTTACTTTAACGATTCACAACGTCAAGCAACTAAAGATGCTGGTCGTATTGCGGGTCTTGATGTTAAACGTATTATTAACGAGCCAACTGCTGCTGCTCTTGCTTACGGCATGGACAAGCAAGAAGGCGACAAAGTTGTTGCAGTATACGATTTAGGTGGTGGTACATTCGATATCTCTATCATCGAAATTGATGAAGTTGAAGGCGAGCACACGTTTGAAGTATTAGCGACAAACGGTGACACTCACTTAGGTGGTGAAGATTTTGATAACCGTTTAATCAACTACCTAGTAGCTGAATTCAAAAAAGACCAAGGCATGGACTTAACGCAAGATCCATTAGCTATGCAACGTTTGAAAGAAGCGGCTGAAAAAGCAAAATGTGAGCTTTCTTCTGCACAACAAACTGATGTTAACTTACCGTACATCACTGCTGACGGCTCAGGTCCTAAGCACATGAACATTAAAGTAACACGTGCAAAATTAGAATCTTTAGTTGAAGACATGGTTAAAGCAACATTAGAGCCGCTTAAAAAAGCGCTTCAAGATGCTGACCTTTCAATTAGCGACATTAACGATGTTATCTTGGTTGGTGGTCAAACACGTATGCCAATGGTACAAAAAGTTGTTACTGAATTCTTTGGTAAAGAGCCACGTAAAGATGTTAACCCTGATGAAGCTGTTGCTGCCGGCGCTGCGATTCAAGCGGGTGTACTTTCTGGTGATGTAACTGACGTACTTCTTTTAGATGTTACGCCATTATCATTAGGTATTGAGACTATGGGCGGCGTGATGACGAAAGTTATCGATAAAAACACCACTATCCCAACTAAGCAATCTCAAACATTCTCAACAGCTGATGATAACCAAGCTGCTGTAACCGTGCATGTTGTACAAGGTGAGCGTAAGCAAGCTTCTGCCAACAAATCTCTTGGTCAATTTAACCTTGAAGGTATTGACCCAGCACCACGTGGTACGCCACAAATTGAAGTAACATTCGATTTAGATGCTGATGGTATTTTGCATGTAACAGCAAAAGATAAGAACACAGGTAAAGAGCAAAAAATCACTATCAAAGCTTCTTCTGGTTTATCAGATGATGAAGTAGAGCAAATGGTACGTGACGCGGAAGCTAATGCTGACGAAGATGCGAAATTTGAAGAGCTTGTACAAGCTCGTAACCAAGCTGATGGCATGGTTCACGCAACTCGTAAGCAAATTGAAGAAGCAGGCGAAGATTTACCTAGCGAAGATAAAGAGAAAATTGAAACAGCTTTATCTGAACTTGAAGTTGCCATTAAAGGCGATAGCAAAGAAGAAATCGATGCTAAAACTCAAGCAGTTATCGAAGCTTCAGCTAAGTTGATGGAAATTGCTCAAGCTAAAGCGCAAGCACAAAGTGGCGCACCTGAAGGCGAAGCACCAGAAGCTGATGCATCAGGCGGTGACGATGTAGTTGACGCTGAGTTTGAAGAGGTTAAAGACGACAAATAATTAGTTGTTAGGTTGTAACTGTAACGCTCAATAGCTGCGTTGGACATGCTCACATACACTTGTATGCTCCGCGTGACCGCCTTGCTCAAGAGCGATACAGTGGCAACAAAAAACAATTAAACTTTGTGGTTTAGTTCAAACAAATTAAAGCGTCGATAACTATCGGCGCTTTGCTTTGTAAAAAACTATGTAAAACAACAACGAAACTTAATTATTACATGATGTTAATTTGCTTAGATTTTTAAGGTGTTGAAGATAACTCTTACCGCGTCTAAGAAAGAAGTTAAACAAATTAGTATCCATAAATTTGAAGTAAAGAAATAAAACCTATGTCAAAACGCGATTATTATGAAGTGCTTGGTGTATCAAAAGATGCAGAAGAGCGAGATATCAAAAAAGCTTACAAACGTTTAGCAATGAAGTTTCACCCTGATAGAACTCAAGGTGATAAAGCTAAAGAAGAACAGTTTAAAGAAGTTAAAGAAGCTTATGAAATATTAACCGATGATCAAAAGCGTGCGGCGTATGATCAATATGGTCATGCTGCGTTTGAACAGGGTGGTCATGGTGGCGGCGGTGGCTTCGGCGGCGGTCAAGACTTTGGTGATGCCTTTGGTGATATTTTTGGTGATATCTTTGGTGGCGGCGGTCGTGGCCGTGGTGGTCAATCTCGCCAACGTCGTGGTAGCGATTTACGTTACAACCTTGATCTAACGTTAGAAGAAGCGGTTAAAGGTAAAACCTTAGAAATTAAAGTACCAACTTTTGTGAGTTGTGAGCCATGTGATGGTAGCGGCGCTAAAAAAGGCACCAGTGCTAAAACATGTTCAACATGTCATGGTCATGGTCAAGTACAAATGCGTCAGGGCTTATTCGCGGTTCAACAAACATGTCCAACGTGTTCTGGCCAAGGTAAAGTTATTTCAGACCCTTGTACTTCATGTCGTGGTAAAGGGCGTGTAGAGAAAAACAAAACCTTATCAGTTAAAATTCCACCAGGTGTTGATACCGGTGACAGAATTCGTTTATCAGGTGAGGGTGAAGCCGGTGAACATGGTGCACCAGCAGGTGATTTATACGTTCAAGCAAATGTTCGCGACCATAAAATCTTTGTTCGTGACGAAAACAATTTATATTGTGAAGTACCTATTAGTTTCACAACTGCAGCATTAGGCGGTGAAATTGAAGTACCTACACTTGAAGGCAAAGTTAAACTGAAAATACCGAAAGAAACTCAAACAGGCAAAATGTTCCGTTTGCGTGGCAAAGGTGTTAAATCAGTTCGTAGCCATTCAGTGGGCGATTTAATGTGTAAGGTTGTGATTGAAACACCGGTAAGTTTATCGGGTGATCAAGCTGACTTATTACGCCAATTAGAAGAAAAAATGGGTAAAAGTACCAGTAAACATAGCCCGAAAGAAACAGGTTTTTTCGATGGTGTGAAAAAATTCTTTGATGATCTTAAAAGCTAACATGGCTTAAGAATATAACAAGATAAAAATCCCACACTAACTTGTGGGATTTTTTTTGTTTAAAAAAGCTATAATGTGATACGAAATTTAATAAATTGGTTAAAGGTATAGATTTTCAGACTACTGAAATTTTTATAATACCAATATGCTTTTACCCATTTGACTCGTTAGCCTGTTATTTCCTATTTATTGAGGTCTTGTATGAAAAAATTGTTTATTGGTATGTTTATTTTGTTAAGCCAAATAAGTTTTGCAGAGGACGAGGTTAAAGAATTACCACCATTAGATCCTGCCTATATGGGCGTTCATGGCATGGTATTATTTGCTCAGGGTTCAAGTATTTATGCTTCCCATATGCCGCTGTATCATAAGCCGCATGATGTGCAATTGTTGTATAAACTAGATAATAATAACTTGGCTGTTTTGCAATCGGTTAGAGACGGCGACCTTATTACTATTAAACCTAAACCGTTTAACTTACAACGCTTAATGCGTGAAGAGAGAATGGTGATCAACGTAGACTTATATGCAGGGCATTTTGAACGAGATGGTATGTTGGTTTATGAAGACATTCCAATGGTTTTTGAAAAACAAATATATATGCGGTCCTTTGACGATATTAAGCCCGCTAGTAGCAAACAAGAATATGACGTGGTTTCACTGCAAAAGAATATTAAAATTTATATTCATAGAATTTCACAGGCACCAAGCTTTGATCATCTTATAAGTATTGATCAACAGGCGGGTTGTTTAACTAAATTTAATACCTCTTCGCCTGTACCAAAAGAGTCTGAACTACAGTATAAATTTTTGAATTGCGGCACGATGAAACCGCTATATTTTGAAACAAAAGACTTTGTAGCGCATTAACTCATTGCGACACACTAATAAAAAAGAGCTGTTCCAGCTCTTTTTTTTTGGGGATTTTAAAAGCGATAGCTAGAAGCTTTATTTCGGAAAACTTTATTCATCTTCAAAAATTGGTAATACACCGCTACGGCTATGCTCAAAAATAAGTGAAGTTTCAACGGTGGTAACTTCTTCACGAGAAGTAATCGCATTAAATACAAACTGACGTAAGTGCTCGCTATCTTTTACAGACATATGAATAAAGTAGTCGTAGCTACCACCCATATGATACAAGCTGACAATTTCAGGTAGTTTGAGTAAATCATCTCTAAGCATATTTACGATTAACTCTGAGTAAGGTTGCAATTTAATTGCTGCTATTGCTTCAATATTTCCTCCAATACTTTTGAAATTAATATCAATAAAAGCATTATTGATAACACCATTGGATTTCATACGTTTTACGCGCTCTAAACAAGTTGAAGGTGCAATACCTATTTGTGAGGCTAACTCTTTATTGGTGATATCCGCATCTTTATAAAGCAAGGTTAGAATACGTAAATCTATGTCATCGAGTTTTTTCATAAGTTTTTGCCTTGGATGAAATATTTGATTTTAAGCGGGAAGTTCAGCTCTTATTTAATGCAATATTACCAGTTAATAAATCAATAATCTGAACTAATATCGAATTAATTACTTTTTTCCGAATTATTATCATTTAGTGTTTATTTAGCATTAAATTTTTTACAAATGATTACATTGGTTAATTTGAAAAAAGTGTTTTTGTGACATATTATGTCGTCACGTGAATTTAATTATGAGAACCAATGATTATTAAAAGTGTTAACGACTTCTTAAAGCTTGAAGCTGCCAGCGGTATTATTTTAATGTTTGCTGCTGTTGCGGCCATGATTATCGCTAACTCACCTTTTATGGTGTATTACGATATGCTACTTAATATTCCTGTGCAGGTCGCTGTGGGAACTTTTGAAATAGCTAAGCCTCTATTGTTGTGGATAAATGACGGGCTGATGGCACTGTTTTTTTTCCTGGTAGGTTTAGAGCTTAAACGTGAGTTTTTAGAGGGTGATTTATCGCAACCTGGGCAAGTTACATTACCGGCTATTGGTGCTTTAGGTGGCATGTTAATACCGGCTTTATGTTATGTGGCATTTAACTACAATGATCCTGACGCGATAAATGGCTGGGCGATACCAACCGCCACCGATATTGCTTTTGCTTTAGGTATTTTGTCGGTTATAGGCAGCAAAGTGCCGCTACAACTGAAAGTGTTTTTAACTTCGTTAGCTATATTTGATGATTTAGGCGCTATTATCGTTATCGCATTATTTTATACTGACCAACTTTCGTTATTATCTCTAGTTTTTGCTTCGAGCATCATCGCGATATTATTTGTTATGAATAAACGTGGTGTGACTAGTACAGCACCTTATATTTTTCTAGGTATTGTGCTTTGGGTTGCTGTATTAAAATCTGGTGTGCACGCTACATTAGCAGGGGTTGTTTTAGCCTTCTTTATTCCAATAAAAGGGAAAGAAGATGAACCCTCACCGTTAAAATCTTTAGAGCATAACTTACATTCGTTAGTCGCTTTTATTATTTTACCAGTCTTTGCCTTTGCAAACGCAGGAATAAGCTTTGCCGGTGTGGGTATCGAACAAGTAATGGCACCTGTACCAATGGGGATTATTGTTGGTTTAATCGTTGGTAAACAACTTGGCGTATTTGGTTTTTGTTTTATTGCTATTAAACTAGGTTGGGCTAAATTACCAACAAATGTGAATTGGCGTTTGCTCTACGGCGCTGCAATATTATGTGGTGTTGGTTTTACCATGAGTTTGTTTATTGGTTCTTTAGCCTTCGAGCAAGGTCAAGGCGCTAATCTTATTTTCCAAGATAGATTAGGTATAGTGATTGGATCATTAATCTCAGGTGTTTTTGGCTACTTTGTTATTAAAGGTGGCGTAAAAAATATGAAAGAATCTGACGATGTTTCGGGCAATGAAAGTTAATTTATTTGCTGAGCATATGCAAAATATCAATAAGGCAGCACTTAGTTGTAAGTTGTATTGTTATCGACTTTAGGTTGCAAGCAAAATCTTAGACAATCGTGTTATCTTTGATACGAAGAGTTAAAGTTTTTTTAAAACGGCGATGTAATAATCGTCGTTTTTCGTTAGAATAGCGTCAATTTTAAAGGGCAATTGCACAGTACCAAACAGTGTTCTAGCATAACCCTATTCACCTGAAAAAGTTTATTTCATGTCTATGTGTAAGCCTCTAAACATTTGTGATGAGACGGCGGATAATATTCCCGAGCTTCACTACCGTGATTTGATCACGTTATTCGATACAACTTTTTATGCTTTGTATAATACCCGCCTAATAAAAGGCACAGACGAGCCTATTTATATTCCGAGCAGTGAAGATTGTAATTATAATCAAATTGTTTTTGCTCATGGTTATTTTGCCAGTGCATTGCATGAAATTTCACATTGGTGCTTAGCAGGTTCGACACGGCGTTTATTGGAAGATTATGGTTATTGGTATATTCCAGATGGTAGAGATCATCAACAACAAGCCCAATTTGAAAGTGTAGAAATAAAACCTCAAGCGATAGAGTGGGCACTTTGTGTTGCCAGTGGAAAGCATTTTGATGTTTCTACGGATAATTTATTAGGTGAAGGCGAAACCGATAGAGTGGCGTTTAAAGCCTTGGTATATAAACAAGTACTGACTTATTTAGCCAACGGCTTCCCTAAAGATGCCGAAACTTTTATGACTGTTTTAGCAAAGCATTATCAAACCGCTTGGCCTTTAGCCATTAAGCATTTTCAACTGTAGGGCGCGAGAAGCTTTGGTATGGCTACTTGGTATTGTTATTTTGGTATTGCGATGAAGTTGTTACTGGAAATAAATGAGATTAACCAATGAAAGAATTTAAATTAGGCCTAGTCATTAACCCCATTGCAGGCATTGGTGGCAGTGTAGCTTTAAAAGGGAGTGATGGTGAAGGCATTGCTGAACAAGCTCTAGCGCTTGGAGCGACCGCTAAATCTAATGAACGGGCATTACTGGCATTAGAAATTTTATTGCCT
Organism: Colwellia sp. NW0002-52-1; assembly: GCF_057550865.1. Taxonomy (NCBI): domain Bacteria; kingdom Pseudomonadati; phylum Pseudomonadota; class Gammaproteobacteria; order Alteromonadales; family Colwelliaceae; genus Colwellia; species Colwellia sp. NW0002-52-1. The sequence goes on from NZ_BAAJLU010000004.1 coordinate 51,477, forward strand.
TACAAAGACAATATAGTTATTTATACAGCCGCTGCTGAGATGGGCGAGCATACAGCGAAAGGCTTAGGTTTTAATACTGTAGTGGTGCATGAGCTTTCAAGTGAAACGACCACAGCGCTTGATACAGAGCAAGCGGTAACCACTTTGATCAGCCACAATATTGATTTATTGTTGTTTGCCGGAGGTGATGGCACAGCACGCAATGTTTGCCATATTGTTGAAGATAAGTTTCCTGTATTAGGCATACCTGCGGGTTGTAAAATTCATTCTGGCGTTTATGCAATTACACCTAAAGCCGCCGGTCGCGTAGTAGAGTTAATGATCACTAATCAGTTAGTAAGTTTAACCGATGCAGATGTAATGGATATTGATGAAAGCTTGTTTCGCCAAGGCGTTGTAAAAGCAAAGCGTTTTGGTGAAATGCAAGTACCATCAGAGTTACGTTATATTCAAGCGGTTAAGTCAGGTGGTAAAGAATCTGATGAGTTAGTATTACAAGATATTGCTGCGGATGTTATCGCTAAAATGGATGACGAATTATTTATTATTGGCTCAGGTTCCACTACCGCATTTGTTATGGAAGAGTTAGGGCTAGATAATACCTTGCTTGGTGTTGATGCTATTTGTCAGCAAACATTAATGGCAAGTGACTTAACTGAGATGCAACTTTGGCAGCTAATTCAGTCTTATCAAGCTGGTCAGGTTAAGTTGTTAATCACGTTAATTGGCGGTCAAGGGCATATATTTGGTCGTGGTAATCAACAGTTAAGCCCACGTATAATTCGTGCTATTGGCAAAGAAAATATTATTATTATTGCGACTAAAACTAAGCTGAATGCACTAGAAGCAAGGCCTCTTATTGCTGATACCGGCGATAGCGAACTTGATCTGGAACTATCAGGTTATTTAGCCGTGACTACAGGTTACAATGATCAAGTGTTATATCCCGTTGATAGCGTGCAATAGAACGTACATTAAATAAAAATTAATCATTATTAATATTAGAGAACAGGCAATGTTTATAAACTTGCCTTATTGAATATGGAATTAAATATGCAATTTGAAAACCTTACCGCGTTATATCATTTTTTAGATGAGCAAGTAACACAAGACGTTAGTGCTGATGAATTATTCGCCGGTAGTTATTTAAGAGGCTTTATCAGCTTAGCTGGCAGCGAATACGGTGATGAATCACAGCCTTTAACACAAGCTTTAGCGACAAATATCAGTGAAAAGCTACAAGCTGCTCGCACAGAGCTTAGTCCACAAGATCGTCAAATAGTGCAAGACTATTGGTTAACTTTGCAAACAGCTTTCAGCGCTTAACTAGATAGCTTAGTTGGATAGCTCAACTATGCTAAGTGGTCGATTAGTAAAGTAACTAACCTGAACTCTGGATAATGAGTGCTTGAAACTCAAGTGAACCAAAAGCTTAGGTAATAAAGTAAATGCTATAGCCAGGTGAACATCACGAATAGATATCATCAATGCTTCATTTTATGCCATTTCCAAGGCAAAACGTTTATGAATAGCGGGCTATTTATCGACGTTTTAACGCAGAAAATGGCTTAAAATGGAGCATTGAGCAAGTGCTGCTTATCCAGAGTTCAGGTTAACTAAGCAATTTAACTAAATAGCGATTAAACAAACCAATGAAAGCAGCATATTTTAAAGGCTGCTTTTTTATGTTCGATAATAAGTTTAATCAAATTTTCGACGAATAATATCTCGAATAATGAAGCGGTTAGGCGCTAAGTTAAATAGCTGTTCGTTGTTTAGTGGGTAAGGCGTACCACAAATATCGGCGGTTAAAATATCGGCTAATAATGGCGCAGTACAAAGCCCGCGTGCGCCCAATCCAGTTAACATATATAGATTTGAAATTACCGGTGCTAATTCATTATAGCGCCAACGCTTATCTTTACTTAAATGTGGATATTGCTGCTTATGAGCATCAATATCTGGCATAGCACCTACCATAGGTAAGTGATCAGGGGTCATGCAGCGTAAACGTGCTTTACTACTAACAATGTCAGTAGGTTGCCATTGCGTTACATTTGGTAAGCATTTATCAAGCATAGCCAAGTTAAATTGGTCGTCTTCGGCTTTACTCTCGGTATCAAAGCTATTTTTTTGAAACGTTGCGCCAATGCAATGCAAGTTATTGTTAGCTGGTGTTAAGTAACCTTTATGACAAATAACGGTAGATAGGTTAGCTATTTTATCATTACTTATCATATTACTAACTTGGCCACGTACTGATGTTAGTGGTAGTTGCTCTATTAAGTTCAGCGGTATGCCTTGGGCACCGCCACAATAGATCACTACATTGGTTTGGTAATCTTTTTTGTCAGTATGCAGCAACCATTTACCATCAACTTTTTGGCTTACACTATTGATTTTACAGCCAGTTTCGACTCGCAACCGATTAGTTGATTCCGCGGCTTTAAAAACTTGTTTTACTAATTGAGCCGGGGCAATCCAACCCGCTTTAGGGAAAAACAAGCCACCGTGTTCGAGCGCTATATTGGCTAACTCACTGGCTTTGGTTTTATCTATGCTTTGTACTAAGCATTTTGGCCACACTGGCGAGTGCTCAAAATGCTGCTGGCGAAGATCTAAAGCTTTTTTGTATGAGATTTCTAGCAAACCACACCAGTCGTGATCAAACTTAAAACCTTGTTCGCTAATATGCTTATAAAATCCTACGGCTTGCTCAAACGCTTGTTGATAGAACAAACTAATATCATCTGCTTGCTGGTGAATAAGTGGGTAGAGCGCGGCAATATTATTACTTGATGCCCCTTGTGCGATGCTAAAATCTTGACAATATACGTTTACCTTAACCCCAGCTTTTGTTAGCGCATAAGCAGCACACGCTGAAGCAATACCACCACCAATTATACTGACCTGTTGTGGTTTGTTAATTATTGGGCGTTGTTGATAGCCTTTTCCTGAATGAGGGTTTTGTTGAAACACCGCGCTTAGCATTTCATCTTTTTTACCATGCGCTGGGCGTTTTTCAACTCGAAAGCCGGCTGATATTAATTGGCGCTTTACATTACCTGCAACCGTAAATGTTGCTAATGTTGCCTGCTCTTTTGATAACCGTGTTATTTGTTGGAATAGCCCTGAATGCCACATTTCAGGATTTTTGTTGGGTGAAAAACCATCCAGATACCAAGCGTCAACTAATGCTGAACTTCGACGATTTTTATCCTTGGCTAATTGCGCTAAACCTAATGTTGCATCGTTAAATATTAATTGCAAAGTTACTGCGCCTGAATAAAAACTCAGTGTTACATCTTGCTCTGGAGAGTCTGGATATTGTGCAATTAATTGCTGACTGTAATGTTCAAGCTCAGGCAGAATTTTTAACGATTGTGCCAGTTGCGCTTTTGATAATGGGTATTTTTCTACACTGATAAAGTGCAAAGCCTGTTTTGATTCAAGCTCTGATTTAAGTTCTGATTCAAGCTCAGTTTGGTGCTTGGTTTGTGGCTGAATTTTTCTTTGTTGAATTTGATCAAAAGCTGCAAGTGTTAATAAAAAGTTTAGTCCGGTGCCGAAGCCGGTTTCTGCGATAACAAATTTTTCGGGGAGTTTTGCTAACCTTGATCTAATATTATTGCCGTTAATAAATACACACTCGCTTTGGCTTGTGCCTTGGTTTGTATCAAAGTAGATATCTTCAAACTGGCTTGAAAAAGGCGAACCGTCTTCTTGAAAGGTAATCTTAGCTTGATCAATCACAATATTAACGTCTTCCGTTGCCAGTAAAAAAAGGTTATTTTACATGTTATTACAATAGGCTGTCATAAAAATGAAAAAATTCAGTGTACAAGTGTACGCTGGACAGACCAGTATAGGGGGCAAAAGTATGTATGATACGCCCAGATTTTTTAATTGAATATGGTTATTTATATGAAACGTGTAGTTATCACCGGATTAGGTATTGTATCAAGTATTGGTAATGATGCAGAAGAAGTATTAACGTCTTTAAAAGAAGGGCGTTCAGGTATTACCCGTGCTGAAAGTTTTGCTGAAATGGGTTTGCGCAGTCAAGTTTGGGGTAAACCTGAAATTGAAGTTAAAGACCACATAGACCGTAAAGCACTACGTTTTATGGGTGAAGCGTCTGCTTTTGCCTATATAGCCATGGATCAAGCAATAAAAGATTCAAAATTAACGCCTGAACAAGTATCAAACTTCCGTACCGGTATTGTTGCTGGCTCTGGTGGTGCGTCATCTGAAAACGTCGTTAACTCAGCAGATACTTTACGCGAAAAAGGCGTAAAACGTGTTGGTCCTTACGCAGTACCAAAAACCATGTCGAGCACCATCTCAGCATGTTTAGCGACACCATTTAAAATTTTAGGTGTTAACTATTCAATCAGTTCAGCTTGTGCCACGAGTGCGCATTGTATTGGTCATGCAGCTGAGCTAATTCAACTGGGTAAGCAAGACGTAGTATTTGCTGGTGGTGGTGAAGAAGTTCATTGGTCATTAGCGATGATGTTTGATGGCATGGGTGCATTATCTTCTAAATATAATGATACACCTGAACTAGCTTCGCGCACCTATGATGCAGACCGTGATGGTTTCGTTATTTCTGGCGGCGGCGGTATGGTTGTTGTTGAAGAGCTTGAACACGCTTTAGCGCGTGGTGCACATATTTATGCTGAAATTGTGGGTTACGGTGCTACGTCAGACGGTTACGACATGGTTGCTCCAAGCGGTGAAGGCGCTATTCGTTGTATGCAACAAGCCATGCAAGGTGTTGACGCAAAGGTTGACTACTTAAACACTCACGGTACTTCTACACCTGTTGGCGATGTAAAAGAACTTGGTGCTATTCAAGCGGTATTTGGTGAAGACTCACCTGCAATTAGCGCAACAAAAGCGATGACAGGCCATGCACTTGGTGCGGCGGGTGTTCATGAAGCGATTTTCTCATTATTAATGATGGAGCATAGCTTTGTTGCTCCTTCGATTAATATTAATACCTTAGATGAAAAAGCTGAAGGCTTAGATATTGTTACTGAAAAACGTGACATGGAGCTTAATTTAGTTATGTCTAATAGCTTCGGTTTTGGCGGCACTAACGCGACCTTAGTTATGCAAAAGTATAAATAAAATGCTGTTTGGTGAAATTATGAGTATTTATAACTGATAATTCTATTTAATTTAAAAAACCGCTAATAACTTAGCGGTTTTTTTATGTCTTTTTGTGGTTAAATTTAGCTACAATGTCCACCTTAATTATTTATTGTTGATGACCGTTCTATCATGCCTCATTGTATTATTGAATATTCTGCAAAAATTACCGAAAACTTGCCGGTAGAGCAGTTAATGCACGCTGTTTATAAAGGCGCAAACCAAAGTGAGTTATTTAGCGCTACTGATATCAAAGTACGTGCCTGTGCTTATGATGATTTTTACTTGCCCGGCGCAGAGCAAGTGTTCGTACATGTTAATTTAAAAATATTATCGGGTCGCGATTTAACACAGCGAAAAAACCTCACTGGCCATGTTTACAATCAACTTGAGCGCCTAGGGATTGAAAACGCCATAATTACTGTTGAAGTAACGCAAACCGAAAAAGAAAGCTATATTAAAAAGTCGACAGTACCGACTCAAAGCTAAATTTATCTGGGCATTGCTAATAGCTATTTAAAAGTAATTGTTACTTTTTATAATTGAGAACATTAATGAATATTTTTTACGACGAAAATATGCCATTCGCAAAGGATTTTTTTGCCGACTTAGGTACATTAACCGCCTTTTCTGGCCGCACTTTGACAGCGAATGACGTTGCAAACGCAGATGTAATGTTGGTGCGCTCCATTACACAAGTAAATAAAGCGTTGCTACAAAACAACAATGTACTGAGCTTTGTTGGTACAGCAACCATAGGTGTTGATCATATTGATCAAAACTACTTAGCCGAACGAAAAGTTAACTTCCATTCAGCACCCGGTTGTAATGCAGTATCGGTAGCTGAGTATGTATTAAGTGCTATGGTCGTGCTTGCAGAACGTTACTTATTGAGCTTAGTTGACTTAACCGTTGGTATTGTTGGCGGAGGTAATACGGGCTCAAGATTAAGTGAAAAATTAACCGCTTTAAACATTAAGCATGTTATTTGTGATCCTTTGCAAGCTGAAAATCCTAATGATAATCGTGAGTTTTCAACACTAGAACAAGCACTAGCTTGTGATGTGATTTCTTTACATGTGCCATTAACTCGTGAAGGGCAGCATGCAACATATCATTTATTGGATGCGGCTCGGCTTGCAACATTAAACCATAATCAAATTTTGATTAATGCGTGTCGCGGTGAGGTGGTAGACAATATAGCTTTATTGAAAATGAAGCAGCAAGGCCACGGGGTAAAATTGGTACTCGACGTTTGGGAAAATGAGCCTGCTATATTAACTGACTTGATCGAGTACTGCGAAATTACCACAGCTCACATTGCTGGTTATAGCTTAGAAGGAAAAGCTCGTGGCACAGAAATTTTGTATCGGGCATTATGCCAACAGTTAGATATTTTACCAAAGAAGCAACTTGCTGACTTTTTACCGATACCGGCTATTAGTGCGATTGAAATTAAACAAGCCTTTGATGAAATACTACTAAACCAACTGGTAAAAATGGTTTACGATGTTAGACGCGACGATGCAATTTTTCGTCAACAAATTAATACTCAAGGATTTGACCATATTCGAAAAACCTACCCGACTCGCCGGGAGTTTTCTGCAATAACGGTAAACTTGAACAATGTGTTGAGCTCAGATGTGCCACATCTGCTCGGCTTTAATAAACAAACTGGATAAGAGAGAGGATCATGGCACAGAAATTTGATGTTTGCGTACTAGGTGCAACAGGATTAGTTGGTAAAACAATTATTGAAATATTAGAACAACGTGATTTTCCAATTAATAAACTATACCCATTGGCTAGCGCACGTTCTGCTGGTGAATTTATTGAATTTAATGGTGAAAGCATTGAAGTTTTAGACGCTGATAATTTCGATTGGAGCCAAGCACAAATAGGTTTCTTTTCTGCTGGCGGTGCTACATCAGCAAAGTATGCTCCTATCGCTGGAGATGCTGGCTGTATTGTTATTGATAATACCTCTGAATTTCGCTACGACGCTGATATTCCATTAGTGGTGCCTGAAGTAAACCCACAAGCGCTAGCTGAATACCGTAATCGTAATATTATCGCTAACCCTAACTGTTCAACCATACAAATGATGGTAGCTTTAAAGCCTATTTATGATGCTGTAGGTATTTCTCGTGTTAATGTTTGTACTTATCAGTCTGTTTCTGGTGGCGGAAAAGCTGCAATGGATGAGTTAGCAAAACAAACGGCTGATCTATTGTCAGGTAAGCCTGTTGAGTCAAAAAATTTCTCTCGCCAAATCGCTTTTAATGTAATTCCGCAAATCGATGTATTTCTTGAAAATGGTTATACCAAAGAAGAAATGAAAATGGTGTGGGAAACACAGAAAATACTTGGTGATGACACGGTAATGGTTAACCCTACAGCGGTTCGCGTACCGGTATTTTTCGGCCATGGTGAGTCATTGCACATTGAAACAAATTCACCTATTTCAGCGGAAGAAGTTAAAGATCTTTTAAGCCAAGCGCCCGGTATTGTTGTTTGTCGTAATGACGAAGACTTTCCTACGCAAATTGGTGATGCTAGCGGTAAAGATGAAACTTTTGTTGGCCGTATTCGAGAAGATATTAGCCACAACAATGGCATTAATATGTGGATCGTTGCAGACAATGTAAGAAAAGGTGCAGCGACAAACAGCGTACAAATTGCCGAGTTATTAATCAAAGATCACCTTAGCGAGTATTAATAGTCGATAAGTTGTAGATTTATTAAAGAAAAATGAAAACCCGTCGTTATAATAAGCGACGGGTTTTTTTGTTTTATTTCACTTAACGTAAATTAAGGATAAGATAAGAAACATATACTATTAAATTAATAATGCAGTTAAAAAGCTGTAAAGGCATTTATCCAAGTATTTGGCAGTAATTATTTAATAACTGGAATAATTTTTGCTTCGCAATCTCCTGACTTGGGCCCGTCATTGTATTGGCGAATAATCATTATAAATAGGAAATTTTAATGCACACATTGTTACGCCTGTGCTTATGGCAGGCACTTATTATTAGCATTTGCTGCTTTAGTCTCCCAACATCAGCTGAAGATGACGGAATACGTATTCGTGGACCTAAATCTACAGACGCATTTCCTTACGACCGTTATGGACCAATTACCAGCAAAGATACTTTATGGAACATTGCACTAAAAGTTCGTCCTGATCCTCGCTTGTCTGTTTATCAAGTCATGCAGGCACTATATGAGAATAACCCTAATTCTTTTAAAGAAAATAATTTAAATCACATGATCAGCGGTCAGTATTTAAAACTACCGTCGATTGATGTGATTAGAGCAATTAACCCTGACATAGCACAACAAAAGTCACGCAGCGATGATAAGGCTTGGCAACAAAAAGTTGCAAAAGTTGTTAAAGTTACACCTAAGAAAATACCTAATCCTGAAGAAGCTTCCGTTAATAAAAAAGATTTAGATGCAGCAAAATCTGAAATTAATACTCAATTACAAACAATTGATAACACGCAACAACAACGATTAGCCACTATTCAGAATGACGTTTTAGATTCTATTGACGGCCTGCAAAGTTTATTAAAAGAAAATGAAGCATTACGTGATCGCCTAACAAGCTTCAATGACCAACTTGGCGTAATGCAGAGTGAAGTGGCTAAAAGCAAAGAAATTAAAGTGCAGATGGACGATATGATCTCGCTGCAGCAAGAACTTTTATCAAAAGCTGAAGCCAGAGAACAAGCGTTATTAATTGAGAAACAAAAAGCTGAACTTGAAGAAGGCAACTTAATGTCGAGTTCATGGTTCATTGCATTAATGGCCACTTTACCTGCGTTGTTAGTTTTGTCCTTGGTTGCCATTTTATTTAGACGTAAAAACAATAAAGACAGTAACGAAGACTTAGTCCCAGACAAGACAGAAAAAAGTGTTGATGCTAAAGAAAAAACACCGCCAACGAAAGAAGCAGTAGATAACGAATTAACCTTAGAAGATGAATTAAGCCTTGATGACGAGCTATCACTCGAAGATGAATTGTCACTCGATGATGAACTTTCAATAGACTTATCAGAAAATGATGAAGATCACGATGATCTATTTTCTGATGATCTAGACGCATTAGATGAAGACGTTATTCAACTGGATGACGATTTAGATGATTTAGACGAGCTTGAAGATATTGCTTTAGATAACAATGAGGAAACCATTGCGCTAGATGACGATCCAGTTGAAGGTGAGCCATTAGAAGGTGGGCAGTTAGATCAAAGCGATTTAGATTCTTTAATTGCTGGTTTAGAAGATGAAGTAGATAACAGTGAAGAAATTGCACTTGACTCAGATGAAATTGCGTTAGATGAATTAGATACTTTATTATCTGAAGGAAAAACCAGTGAATCTGAAGAAACAGATGCTGGTGCTGATACAGTGTTGGATGATGACGATGATATCGATAGCTTATTAGATGCTGCTGTAGAATCAAACGACATAGATGATAAGTCTACAACTGATATTAGTGAAGTTTCTGAACCTGATGACATTGATGCCTTGCTTGATGCGGTTAGTGAAACAAAAGATAGTTCAGATGAACCAGCTTCTATTGACGTTTCAGATCCAGATGACATTGACGCATTATTAGATTCAATTAACGGTGCAGATGAACCTTTAACTTCAACAGATAATGATAGCAATACAAATGTTGAGAAAGATGCTGAAAGTAATGCTGATATCGCAGATCCTGATGACATTGATGCACTATTAGATTCAATTAACAGTACGGATGAGCCTTCATCAGATAATGATACTATTGCGAGTGTTGACGAAAATATCAAAGATGCTGAAAGTAATGCTGATATCGCAGACCCTGACGACATAGATGCACTGTTAGACTCAATTAACGGTGCAGATGAATCTTCATCAGATAATAATGCCAAAGCGAGTGTTGACGAAAATATCGAAGATGCTAAAAGTAATGCTGATATCGCAGACCCTGACGACATAGATGCACTGTTAGACTCAATTAACGGTGCAGATGAATCTTCATCAGATAATAATGCCAAAGCGAGTGTTGACGAAAATATCGAAGATGCTGAAAGTAATGCTGATATCGCAAACCCTGACGACATTGATGCACTGTTAGACTCAATTAACGGTGCGGATGAGCCTTCGTCTGATAATAATACGAATGCAATTGATGACGACAATACCGAAGATGCTAAAAGTAATGCCGATATTGCAGACCCTGACGACATTGATGCACTGTTAGACTCAATTAACGGTGCTGATGAGCCTTCGTCTGATAATAATACGAATGCAATTGATGACGACAATACCGAAGATGCTAAAAGTAATGCCGATATCGCAGATCCTGACGATATTGATGCACTGTTAGACTCAATTAACGGTGTGGATGAGCCTTCGTCAGATAATGATACTATTGCGAGTGTTGACGAAAATATCGAAGATGCTGAAAGTAATCTCGATATCGCAGACCCTGACGACATTGATGCACTGTTAGACTCAATTAACGGTGCAGATGAGCCTACAGCAGATAAGGACAGCAATGTTGATGCTAGCCTTAATTCAAACATTCCTGATTCAAGTACTCCTGATGAAAACACTCCTGATACAAACATTGACCAAAATAATAATGTGTCAGAGTCTTTAGATAATATTGATAGCGAAAATACAGCACTCATTAATAATTTTACTGATGAATACGTACAGTCATTTATAGACACTGATTTAAGTGAAATTGCTAATGAAGATGCTGAAAAATCGTTGCAGACTGAAAGTGACGATCAAAGTGACAGTCAAAACGATAGTCAAAATAATGCAGCAAGTGATAGTAATGAAGATATTTCAGATGACTTTGATATTGACGCTTTAATTGAGGAAGTTAATCATCACCCTGAGCCATCAAATGAAGACACTTTAGAAATAGGTGATGATGTTCTCGATACAGAATTACAAGACACTGATTCATCTAACGAAAAGCTTGAGGATAAAATAGTAGACGCTACTGATTTGGATGATGAAACTTTAGCGGCAATATCCGGTGACTTTGACGAATCTACATTAACTAATTTATTAAATGATGAGAAAACAGATAACGACTTAGTAGAATTATCTCCAGACTTTACTGACAGTAACGTGCTGGCTGATTTACTTTCTGATGATGATAGTCCAATAGAAGAAGAGAGTAAAAAGTCAGCTGCCGATAACGCTGAAGAAGTTGCAGGCATTAAAGAGCTTGATAACCTTGATTTTGATGACTTGTTGGCAAATATTGAAGAAGAAAGTGGACAAGCAAGCAGTGATGAATTTGAATTCAGCGAGAGCTTTGATATTGGCGATGACTTTGAGTCTGATGTTGAAGAAGATCTTGAATCAGAAAGTAATCATTCTCGAAAAGAAAATAATGAAGAAGACTTTATTTCAGTCGACTCTTTATTATCTGATAGCTTGTTAGATGGTAAACCAACTGAGCCTTATGAAAAAATGAAAATAGATGTCGGGTTAAGTGAGTTCCCAGAATTTTCAGGGAATATTACTGACGAAGATATTGATGACGACGACAATGGCATTGCTGCCAAATTAGATTTAGCTAAGGTTTATATCGAAATTGGTGACCAAGAGAATGCCGAAGTGATCTTACTTGATGTAGTAAAACAAGGGGATGCGCAGCAACAGTTTGATGCTCAACAGTTGTTGGATAATCTTAAAGATTAAGATATTTTTATCTCTTAAATTTAAAGGCTGCTTTTTGCAGCCTTTTAACTTTTAGAGCTTTCAAAATTAATGCAAAGTGTTGAATCTATTAATTCAATTGGTATAACGCGCAAAATAATGGATAATGTCTCACCTTAGCAATGGAGGATACAATGCGTTACGCTTTAGGCATAGAATACGATGGTAGCAACTACTACGGTTGGCAAAGACAAAAGAATGTAATTAGCGTTCAAGAATGTGTAGAGAAGGCTTTGTCAAAAATTGCCAATGAACCTATTGAAGTTGTCTGCGCCGGTAGAACAGATACTGGCGTTAATGCGACCAACCAGATTATTCATTTTGAAACAGATAAAATGCGTAAAGATGTTGCTTGGACGTTGGGTGTTAATACTAATTTACCTAAAGATATTGCCGTGTCTTGGGTAAAAGAAGTCAATCAAGACTTTCATGCTCGCTTTAGTGCAACTGCTCGTCGTTATCGTTATATTATTAACAATAATCGACTTCGCTCGGCAATTTTAAGCTCAGGCATTAGCTTTTGTCATTATCCTTTGAATGAAAATTTAATGCATCAAGCCGCACAGTATTTAGTTGGGCGTCATGATTTTACCTCATTTAGAACTGTGCATTGTCAGTCGAACTCTCCAACTCGAACGTTGCATTATTGTAATGTTTCTCGCCAAGGTGAGTTCGTTATTATTGATATTAAAGGCAATGCATTTTTACACCATATGGTGAGAAATATTGCGGGTAGTTTAATGAAAGTGGGTCAGGAACTAAAACCTGTAAGTTGGCTCAAAGAAGTGCTAGAAGCAAAGAATCGTTGTGTTGCTGGTATTACGGCTCCTTCTGCCGGTTTATATTTTGTTGATGTAGATTACCCAGAAGAGTTCGGTATTCCAAAGCGTAGCCCAGGGCCGTTATTTCTACTATAATCAAGTTAAAACAAGTTGATTGTTTTCCCTGTGATTAAACAATATTACTGGCGAAAAGCCGCGAAGCTAATTATATAAACAGACAGAACAAAGAAAACAGACCAGTTTTTCCTATAATTGTGTAGGTGTTCTATGGTCTAATTCAACGAATTAGCTAAAATTTTATATTTAGTGGTTGTATTTTAAACAATTATTAAATTTTTTCGTGTATAGGCAAAAATATATTATGAGCTGGATTGAAAAGATTCTCCCAAAAGCAAAAGCAACACAAAAAAGAAATATTCCAGAAGGCGTTTGGAGTAAGTGTTCTAGCTGTAACGCGGTGCTCTATAAAGTTGAGCTAGACAGACAAATGTCAGTTTGTCCAAAGTGTGATCATCACATGCGTATTTCGGCACGCAAACGTATTGATGGCTTTCTTGACCAAGGCGAGCGAGTTGAACTCGGTGAAGAATTTGAAGCACAAGATATTCTTAAATTTAAAGACTCTAAACGCTATAAAGATCGTATTTCAGCGGCACAAAAAAGTACCGGTGAAAAAGATGCATTAGTGGTAATGAAAGGTGAACTTCATGGTCAGCCTATTGTTGTAGCTGCATTTGAATTTGGCTTCTTGGGCGGTTCAATGGCATCTGTTGTTGGTGCTCGTTTTGTTAAAGGTGTTGAATACTGTTTAAAGCATGATGTACCTTTTGTTTGTTTTTCTGCCAGTGGCGGTGCTCGTATGCAAGAAGCATTGTTTTCATTAATGCAAATGGCAAAAACCAGTGCCGCATTAGCCAAAATGAGTGAGAAAGGTCTACCTTATGTTTCAGTATTGACTGATCCTACTATGGGCGGTGTTTCTGCAAGTTTGGCAATGTTAGGCGACATTAATGTTGCCGAGCCTAAAGCTTTAATTGGCTTTGCAGGTCCTCGCGTTATCGAACAAACAGTCCGCGAAAAGCTACCTGAAGGTTTTCAGCGTAGTGAATTCTTAAAAGAAAAAGGTGCGATTGACCTTATTGTTGATCGTCGTGAAATGCGCAGTACTTTGGCAAGAATGCTTGCTAAATTTATGGGACAAGATAGTCCCGCAGCATAACGGAAAATTCATGTCAAAAATGACTAAAGGCCATTCAGCAAGAAATAATCTTACTGAATGGCTTTCTTATTTAGAGAGTATTCATTCAGTTGAAATAGAGCTGGGTTTAACACGCATTAATGCTGTTGCCAATAAGCTTAATATTGTATTTCCTACTTCTACTATTATTACTGTTGCGGGTACGAATGGTAAGGGCACAACCTGCGCCTTTCTAGAGAATGCATTTTTAGCACAAAATTTAATGTGCGCAGTTTATTCATCTCCTCATATTGAACGCTTTAATGAACGTTTACGCCTTAATAAAGTAGAAGTAAACGATGCTAGCTTAGTTAAAGCGTTTGAAACTATCGAACAAACTCGTGATGATATATCTTTAACCTATTACGAATACACCACTTTAGCTGCGTTATTAATATTAACCGCAGAGCAACCAGAGGTTATTATTCTTGAAGTAGGTTTAGGTGGTCGTTTAGATGCAACCAATGTTGTTGACGCAGATATTGCGGTAATTACCACTATTGATCTCGACCATCAAGCATATCTAGGTGATACACGCGAAGCTATTGGCTTTGAAAAAGCGGGTATAATGCGCGCCGATAAACAGGCTGTAATAGGTGATAAAACCCCGCCGGCTACAATTGTTGAGCACGCAAAGTGCATCGGCGCTAAACCATTTTTTCGTGATGAAAACTTTATCATTGAACAAACGAGTAATAAGCAGTGGTTGTGGCGCAGTGGCAATGCTAATTTTTCCGGCCTGACTAACTGTTATATACCACAAGATAATGTCGCTACTGCAATCATGGTGTTAAGCCTGCTCGCAGACAAACTCGACTTATCGTTAAATAGTGCTTTTATCAATCAAGTTATTGCTGAAACAAAGGTTGCTGGCAGAATGGAAAAGTTCTCGCTCGATTGCGATGTTATTTTAGACGTTGGCCATAACCCACAAGCTGCAAGATATTTAGCCGAGCAGCTAGAGCAATTAAACTACCCGAAAGTGCATGCCGTATTAGGTATGCTAGGCGATAAAGATGCAACAAATACCGTTGCGCCACTTTTACCAGCTGTTTCGCATTGGTATATTGGCACGTTAGAGGTACCAAGAGGGCGTAAAGCAAAAAACATCTTAGAGTCTACACAAATAGACACCGCGAAAGTAAATTGCTTTGACAATGTCTCTCAGGCATTTAGAATGGCAAAACACAATGCAAAAGCAACTGATCTTATTCTAGTTTTTGGATCATTTTTTACCGTTGCAGAAATAAGACGTTTACTTGTTTAACAATGTTTGGAGTTTAATTTGTCTACACCATTTCAAAATCGTTTAGTTGGTACTATTATTGTCGCGGCTATCGCTATTATATTTTTACCTGATGTACTTGATGGCGACAAAAAAACATATCAAGATAACTTTGAGGCGATTCCAACTGCGCCAGAAGTAAGCTTTCCTCAAACAGACAACAGTTTTCCTGAGCATAAACTTACCAGTTTGCCCACCGAAGAGACATCGGAAGAATTAGCACTTGATGATCAAAATGTTATAGATGCTGACAAATTACTGAAAGAAAAAGACGTAACTGTTAGGACATTAGCGAAAGAAACAGATTTCTCAACAGATAAAGCAGACTCAGTCGCGAAAAAAAGCATTGATGCAGCGAAAAAAAATACCCCTGCTAAAGCGATAGTAGAGCAAGCTTGGGTTATTCAATTAGGCAGCTTTCGCCACCAAAATAATGTTGATGAGTTGGTCAACAAACTTAAGAAAGAAGGCTACACTACCTTTACTAAGCCAATAAAAACAAAATCAGGGAAGTTGACCAAAGTTTTTATTGGACCTGAATTGATAAAATCTTCGTTAGAAGAAAAGCTCCCTGCATTGAAAAAGCTTACAAATGTGCAAGGAAAAGTTGCCCGATTCTATCCAGCTAAATAATAAAATCATTAGCAAATCTTAGGCGGATTCTGGTAGAATGCGCGCCACTAATCAATGAGAATATTCGATTTATGGTTTGGATAGATTATGCCATTTTGGCTGTTATTGGCATTTCAGCTTTAATTAGTTTAGTACGTGGCTTTGTTAAAGAAGCGGTGTCCTTAATTGTTTGGATCAGTGCCTTTTTTGTCGCGAGTACTTTCTACCTCAACTTGTCGACATTACTTACCAATATTTCTGATCAGCTGCTGCGAAATGCAGCATCAATTGCTATTTTATTTATTTCTACGTTAATCCTAGGCGCACTTGTCAACTATGTTATTGGTCAGCTGGTCAGTAAAACTGGTTTGTCTGGGACAGACAGAGTTCTAGGTATCGTTTTTGGTGCGCTACGAGGCGTACTTATCATTGCTGCTGTTTTATTTTTTATGGACGCATTTACACCTGCATCCTCATCTTCTTGGTGGCAAAACTCTCAGTTGGTTCCAGAATTTACATTAATTGTTGAATGGTTTTTTGAGTATCTCAAACAATCTTCAAGCTTTTTAGCTTAGTATTTAAACTTAGTTCGTCGGAGAATAAGTGCATGTGTGGTATTGTTGGTATTGTTGGTAAATCCCCCGTAGGTCAAGCATTATATGATGGTTTAACGGTTTTACAGCATCGTGGACAAGACGCTGCCGGAATCGTGACTATTCACGAAAACACCTTTAGATTGCGTAAAGGTAACGGTTTAGTTAAAGATGTTTTTCATACTCGTCATATGTTGCGTCTACAAGGTGATATGGGTATTGGACATATTCGTTACCCAACGGCTGGTACTTCTAGTTCGTCTGAAGCTCAACCTTTTTATGCGAACTCTCCTTTTGGTATTTCCCTCGCGCACAACGGTAATTTAACCAATGCTGACGAGCTTAAGTCATGGTTAAATACCGAAGCTCGTCGTCATGTTAACACCACTTCAGACTCTGAATTATTGCTTAATATTTTAGGTCATGAATTACAAAATTCCGAACAGCATAAATTAGATCCAAGTGATATTTTTACTGCTATTAGCAATGTGCATAAGCGTGTTCGCGGTGCTTATGCAACAGTAGCTTTGATTATCGGCTATGGCATGGTCGCATTTCGTGATCCTAACGGTATTCGTCCTCTGGTATTTGGTAAGCGTGAAACTAAATCGGGCGTTGAGTATATGGTAGCGTCTGAATCTGTTGCTCTAGATGCTAACGAATTTGAATTTGTACGTGACGTTGCGCCAGGAGAGGCTATTTTCTTTACTGAATCAGGCCAGATTCATAGCCAACAATGTGCTGAAAATCCTTCATTTCATCCCTGTATTTTTGAATATGTTTACTTTGCTCGTCCAGACTCTTCTATTGATAAGATTTCTGTTTACGGATCTCGTGTTGATATGGGTAAAAAACTTGGCGATAAAATTGCTAAAGAATGGGACGATATTGATATAGATGTTGTGATCCCAATTCCAGAAACATCGTGTGATACCGCATTAGAAATTGCTCGTCACCTTAATATTCCATATCGCCAAGGTTTTGTTAAAAACCGTTATATTGGTCGTACGTTTATTATGCCAGGACAAGAACAACGTAAGAAGTCAGTTCGCCGTAAACTAAATGCCATTGGCACAGAGTTTATGGGGAAGAATGTTTTACTTGTAGATGACTCTATTGTGCGTGGTACAACATCTGGACAGATAATCGAAATGGCTAGAGCCGCTGGCGCTAAAAAAGTATACTTTGCCTCAGCAGCGCCAGAAATTCGTTTTCCAAATGTTTATGGTATCGATATGCCAAGTGCCAACGAATTAATTGCCCATGGTCGTGAACTTGACGATATATGTGAAATTATCGGTGCCGACAAATTAATATTCCAAACATTAGAAGATTTAGTGTCAGCTGTTTCAACGTCTAACCCAGACATTACAGAGTTTGAAACGTCAGTCTTTAATGGTGAGTATGTTACAAATGACATAAATCAAGGCTATTTAGATAGACTAGATGCATTGCGTAATAACACCACAAAAGAAACTTCAGACAAAAATGCAGACTCAATTATTGATATGCATAATGAAGGCTCTGAATAGCTTTTATACGAAATTTATGTATAAAAATTAGAGTAATAAAAAACCGCTTAATGAAGCGGTTTTTTTATCACTATTTATATTGTTTAATAATTTAACTGATGTATTCAACACCTAAGCCAGAGTTAAATACGATAGCACTAGCTGCCATTAAAGTAACAATTAAGACTAAACCACAAGTTACGACCGAGCTTGAGTAAATAAAACCTTTTTCTTCAGGTATATTCATCATAATAGGTACGCCTGAATAAAGCAGATAAACTGAATAACATAATGCTGCTAAGCCTGCAATTACCACAAACCAAAGTACCGGAAATAATGCAGTTAACCCCGCCATTAATAGAGGTGTTGCTGTATAAGCGGCTAATTCTAACGATTGAGTAAAGTCAGGCTTAGAGTCAAAAGTTTTTGCCATCCATTGAATTAAAACTGCTAAAGAAAGCACACCTAAAATTAAGCCAAAGTACATGGCTACTGCCATGAATAATGCGTGTGACTCAGTAAGCTTAATTGGATCACCTGCACCAATTGACCAACCTATATGGGCTGCTGCATAGTAACCACAAATAGCTGGAATTAATGCAATAGTCAGTATGTGCACCATTGAGTAAGTTAAACTTTCATGACGCTTCTCAATTGTTTGCCATTCTTTTTTAGGTGCAGTGTAAAGCCCCCAGATATGATTTAAGATCATGTTAAATACCTCTCTCTGTCCCCAAAAATAATGCAGATATAAGTAAAATTCTGCGACCCTACATAGTCATCAACGTTGTTTTTGTTTTTGTCGATATACTATTTATGTAAGAAGGCGAGGGATTCGTCAAGGATTGTTTGATATTTCAGCGTAAAAAGATATTTTTTAGCCATCTATCAGTCTGATTAGGTGTAAATTTGATGAAAATATAGTTTAGGAGACTTTAATGCGAACGATTTTCATCACTTCTAATTCAAAACCTGCAACCATTTCAACCGTCGGGTAATAGGTTATGTTGACTTGCTGATTTTGCAGTGACTTATAAAGTTTTTTTCTACGATACTTAAAAGGTACGTCAATGCCCTTAAGCATAATGGTATTTAGGTACCATTCATCGACTTCACGTTGCACGTGTGAAAGTACGGTTTGGTGTTCACTATGGGTTAAGTCTTTATGTTTATCTGTTAGTGATTTTGCTTCCGTTTTTTTCATTGCTAGGCCACTGTGTCTTAATAAAAAGCTTCAACAAAAGTTTTGATAACAAAGGTTAAAGACAATTTAATGTAACTGGATTATCAATATCATAACAAATTGCTCAACTTTATTCATTTAATTGGCGAGTTTAAAGCTGAGTATCAACAACGTGGTTATAAGCTCATGAAATAATTACTGCATAACAAAATGTAGTAATCAGTATATGGCCTTACTAACGTAAAAACCGATAAAGTAATTGTTTTACTGGCAACTCAAGCGCTAGGCTTTTAAAATAGAGAAAATTAATTAATAGCTTTTTCTATGCCTTATTCCAAATTACTCGCCCCGATCAACAACTTTCTGAAAGTGCCTACACCGGCCTCGTGGCTTGAAGAAGCTAAAGCTGAAAAAAACTTACCTGTGCTTTTAATTGATCATCTTATTTGTGAGCTAAAGGCCGCGCAATCAGCGATGTTTATGATCCGAAAATATGCCGTTGATAAAGCGGGTAGTGATGCATTGTTAGCATGGTTACAACCTTTTGAAGCCTTTATATATAAACGAGAAGGCGACTGGCGGTTATTAGCGGCGAAAAATAAACTAACTAAATCAGTAGTGCCTAAACCCAACTCACCCTATGGACAAGATTTAATTGATAAAATGGTATTGTTGATCAAAGAAGAGCTTCATCATTTTTATCAAGTGCTAGAAGTAATGGATGAATATAGTGTTGAGTATCGAAGTATTACGCCTTGTCGTTATGCAAAAGGGATGTTGACTCATGTTAAAACCTTCGAGCCTGATGCTCTAATAGATAAGCTGATTGTCGGTGCTTTTATCGAAGCAAGATCATGCGAACGATTTGCAATGCTAGCACCCCATTTAGATAAACGCTTGGCTGACTTTTATTTGTCATTATTAAGGTCTGAAGCTCGACATTATCAAGACTATTTAACCTTGGCGAAAGAAATTGCAGGTCCAGATCAAAGTGATAAAGTAGAGAGTCGCATTGCTTATTTTGCAGATATTGAAGCCAGCTTAATTACAAGTGAAGACTCAGATTTTAAATTCCACAGCGGCGTGCCTAAAATTCGTATGAACTAGTCTAAAGTTAATCTAGATTATACTTAAGCTAATGATTCCACTATAATAACAAGAATTTGTTAAATAATGTACGTTTGGTGGATTTTTAAACCACTTTATGAATGCACTAAGTGTGCGTACATAAATGTACAGATAAAAAATTAAAAATTACAAAAGAAAATCACCACTGGAGAACAACCTTGAATAATAACCAAAATAAAAATGCTAATACGCGTATATTTTCTCGCTACAATCTAATAACTGCAGCCGTTTCACTAGCAATTGCGACACCTTTATATGCAAATGAACAAGCTACAGAGACAAAAGTAGAGAGTAAAATTGAAAGTATTACCGTAACGGCAACAAAACGTTCACAGGTGATTTATGAAGTACCCGTTGCAATTAGTGCTTTTAGTGGTGAAGCACTAAGCAAACAAGGGATTTCAGATTTAACCGATGTTGGTAAATTTGTACCAAACCTAAATGTTACAGGCTTTTCAGCCGGACATACTTCTTCAGCTAACCCTTTTATTCGTGGTATTGGTTTACAAGATCATTTGATAACCACAGATCCTGGTGTTAGCGTTTATGTAGATGGTGTTTATCTAGGCAGACAAGTTGGCCAAAACTGGAACCTAAATAACATTGAAAGAATTGAGGTTTTACGTGGTCCACAAGGTACGCTATATGGCCGAAACTCTATCGGTGGTGCCATAAATATTATAACTAAAGAGCCTGATGCTGAAGCAGTAACAAAACTGGGTTTAGATGTAGGTACGCGTGGTAGATTGAAAGCTGATGCGTTTATCAATAGAGCAATTAGCGATACTGTTTCATTCAATTTAAATGCCGGTTATAACCATCGTGATGGTTTAGGTACTTTCATTAACTTGCCTAATGCAGAATACGATGTTGGTGAAACTAAAGAATTGTATGGCCGTTTATCGGTAAAGTACGAGCCAAATGAAGATTTTAACGTTGTACTTACTGCAGATATTAATGATGGTGAAGGGGGGTTAAGACCTTACACGACGTTAATTGATGAAATACCAACGGGTGCATATTATACCGGTGAGCGTTTTGGTTCTCCAACGCCTTCAGGCCCACTAAGAAATTCTGATGTAGCCGCCAACCCATACAATAATGCTACCGGCACTGAAGAAATTTCAACGGTAAGTAACAGTGCTAATGGTGTCTCTATCACTGCTGATTACAACTTGTCAGATACTTATTCAACTAAACTTGTTGTAAGTCACCGTACCTCAGAATATAAAGCAGGCTTGGATGATGACAGCACAATTTTCGCTTTAGATCATTACCCAGAAGAAGGTGATGCAGATCAAACTTCGGTAGAATTGCAATTAAACGGTTATTTCGACGAGTTTGACTTTGTTTCTGGTCTTTATTGGTTTAACGAAACGGGGAGTAACTACCAAGGTGAAGATTCAAGTTTCAATGGCGGCTCTAATTTATTAGCCCTTGATCAAGAAACCACTAGTCGCGCGGTATTTATAAACGTGGGTTATGATGTTTCTGATGAACTAAGAGTTTCAGGCGGCTTACGTTATACCAAAGATAAAAAATCAGCTACCGCAAATGTTGGTATTGGCCCTTTTTCAGCGCATGATGCTTGGAACGAACTAAGTTACGATTTATCGGTAAGCTACAGACTTGAAAATGACCTTAACGTTTACGCGAGTATTCAAAATGGTTATCAGTCAGGTCAATTCCCAGCACGCCCATATTGTTTGTTTGGCGACCCTACCTGTTTTGTTGCCTCTGAAAATATTACCGCGGTTAACTACGAAGTTGGCTTAAAAGGTATGGTTACTGACGAGTTTAGTATGAGTATCGCTGTATTTAATACTAATTATGATGATTTACCATATCAAGTAAGTACAACTTCTGAAGCCGGATTCGACACCAGTAACTTAGTAGTTAAGCAAACATCGCGTGGTATTGAATGGGAAAGTACCGCTTATTTCACTGAAAACTTTAAACTTCATACTAGCTTAGGTTACATAGATGTTGATGTTGATGAGCAAGATGGCGTAAAACCTGTTGCACCACTAACACCAAAAATTACGGCTTCAATTAGCCCTATGTATGACTTTACTTTGGAAAGTGGCGCGAGTATATCAACAAGAATTGACTATTCATTCCGTGATAAAATGTACGGCGAACCAAGCTCTGATCCTGGTCGTTTAACTGAAATTGAAAGTCGTGCATTAGTTAATTTTAATATTAACTTTACACCTGCTGAAGGTGATTGGAGCGTAGCTTTATATGGACATAACATTTTTGACAAACGTTATGACAATGCACGTTTAAATACTGGTGATTATATATTACAAATTATGAGCAACGACGCGAGTGAATTTGGCTTGAGATTTAAAACAGCTTTTTAAAAATCTTATATATGAACTATAAGTATGATTATTAAACGTTAAAAAACAGCAAATGATCTACATTACTAGCCCAACGAGCGTAATTCGTTGGGCTTTTTTTAAGTTTTAAAAGTAGTGAGTTACTGGTAATCAAAAATTCTACTCCTAGATCTTGAACGCTAAATTCTACAATAATATAAGTACTTAACTAGATTAGGTTTTATTTCATATTATAACTCGATAATATACAAACACGCTTTTCTATAACACTGAATTTTAAATAACAAGGAGAATAACTAATGCGCAATATGATTGCATTGGTAGGTGCTGTAGCATGCTTATCTGCCTGCCAGCCAAATAGTTCAACACAAACCACTCAAGAACCCTCTAAAATCGAGACTACTCAAAGTGTTACACAGAATAAATTAAGTGAATCTGCAAGGCTTAATCAGTGGTTTGCTACTAAGTATGAAGAGCAACTACAAAGTAGCCCAATAATGCTGACATTTTTGGGACGTAAAGAGAAATACGACCAAATTAATGATATGTCAGTAGCGTTCGAGAAAAAACAGTTAGCTTGGCAAGCGGCAAGCGTTGGAGAGCTTAAGTCGAATTTCGATTATAACAAGCTGACAGCTGAAGCTAAAATATCTTACGACATTTGGGTTTATCAGAATACGCAAGCTCAAGCTGGACAAGAATTCACTATTAACGGCTATATTTTTACACAATTTAATGGTATTCAATCATTTGCTGCAGAGTTTCTAATTAACTTTCATCGTGTAGATGACTTTAGCGATATGCAAGCTTATATCAAGCGAATTAAAGGTGTTAGTGTTGCTATTGATCAATTATTGGTAAGAGCTCAAGAAAATGCTGCAGCCGGCACTCGACCGCCTAAATTTGCCTACGAAGGTGTTATAGAACAATCAAAAAACTTGATCACAGGTGTACCATTCTCAAATGTTGAAGGAGCGAGTGCATCACCCCTTTGGCAAGACGTGCAGCGAAAAGTATCAGCCTTAGTTGATGCTGACAAAATAACAGCAGAGCAAGCGTTATCATTAAAAAATGATGCAAAAGCACAACTCGAAAATTATTTCTTACCTAGCTACCAAGCATTAATTACCTGGTTTGAAAAAGATATAGTAAATACAGCGAGTAATCCTACAGGTGTTTCAACACAAAAAAATGGTCAAGCGTTTTATGACTATATGATAGGCGTATCTACAACAACTGAGTTGTCTGCTAATGCTATCCACGATATTGGTCTTAAAGAAGTCGATCGCATTACTCAAGAAATGATCGCCATTAAAAATCGTGTGGGTTTCGAAGGTGATTTATCCGCATTTTTTAATTTTATTAAAACCGATGAACAATTCTTTTACCCTAATACGGATGCGGGGCGCCAGGGTTATATTACTGACACCGAAACGTATTTAGACTTTATCAACGAAAAATTACCAGAATATTTCGGTATTTTACCCAAAGCAACATTAACCGTTAAGCGGGTTGAAGCATTCAGAGAGCAAGATGGCGCAGCACAACATTATAGTCCTGGCACAGCAGACGGAAGTCGTTCAGGGGTTTATTACGCTCATCTTTCAGATATGACGGCCATGCCGAAAAATGAAATGGAAGGCGTTGCTTATCACGAAGGTAACCCAGGTCATCATATGCAAATCTCGATTGCTCAGGAGCTAACTTCAATACCACAATTTCGTACGCAAGCTAATTTTACGGCATACAGCGAAGGTTGGGGCTTATATGCTGAATTGCTAGCAAAAGAAATGGGCGCATATCAAGATGACTTTTCTGATTTTGGCCGCTTGGTTAACGAAATGTGGCGTGCAGTTCGTTTAGTGGTAGACACCGGATTACACACAAAAAGTTGGACTGAAGAGCAAGCAATTGCTTACTTTAAAGAGAAAACACCCATTGCTGAAGAAGCCATTGTTTCTGAAGTGCGTCGATACTTAGTATTACCGGGCCAAGCTACCTCTTATAAAATTGGTATGTTAAAAATAATAGCGTTACGTGAAAATGCGAAGCAAAAGCTTGGCGAACGTTTCGATATTCGAGGTTTTCACGATACTGTACTAGGTGGCGGTGCTATGCCATTAGCTATATTAGAGCGTAGAGTAAATGACTGGGTTAATAGTCAAATGTCTAAGTAGCTAGACAAAACGCTTAAGTGTTTAACTTGAAGAGAGCCCAAGATGAATGTCTGGGCTTTTTTGTTTTAAGTCATAACAAAATAGAGTTTATACCAATTGGTATTATTTAGTTATTTCAAATGGTTTATCTAATAACTCCATTGATTCAGGCGTTACTTTTAACCAAGCACCTTGTTCGTACCAATCGCCGAGTACAATTCTCTGGGCATGCTGATTATTAGCTATTACATCATGCACCGCAGGTCTGTGGGTATGACCATGAATTAAAGTTTGACTTTGATATTGCTCTAAACAAAGAATAACTTCACTTTCAGTAACATCCATAATATCTTGCGACTTCATTGCCGTAGCAGAAGCGCTTTGTTCACGATAATTATCTGCAATTTTTCGTCGAACAAACAAAGGTAAGCTTTTTATCATGGCTTGCCACCACCAACTTCGAGACTTTTTACGGAAAGCTTGATAGCCAGTATCACGTGTACAAAGGGTATCGCCATGCATTATAACGACAGGGGAGCCATATAAATCAATCAATGTTACTTCAGGCAACAACGTCATATTAGCTTGTTTAGCAAAGCGCTTACCTAATAAAAAGTCGCGATTTCCATGAATAAAATAAATTTCACAGCCAAGCGCTGATAACGCTTTTATCGCTTGAGCAATTTGTAAAATAAAAGAGCTGTCATCATCGTCACCTATCCAATATTCGAATAAGTCACCTAAAATATATAATACTTGCGCTTTTGGGGCTTCATTTTTCAAAAAAGACAAAAAACAGGCCGTAATATCGGGCCTGTTTTGTGCGAGATGTAAATCAGCAATAAAATATGTTACCGCTGATTTATCATGTAAATGAGAAGTCTCACTCATACTTTTTACGCATTAACCGAGCGTTAAGCTACGATTGTTTCTTCAATAAGAATTTCTTCTTTTGGTACATCGTCATGAAAACCCATACGACCAGTATCAACTAAAGTCATTTTATCAACGATGTCCATGCCTTCAACAACTTTACCAAATACACAGTAACCCCAGCCTTGAACGTCTTCGCTTTTGAAGTTTAGGAAGTCGTTATCAGCTAAGTTAATAAAAAATTGTGCTGAAGCTGAGTGTGGCTCTTGTGTACGCGCCATAGCTAAAGTACCACGAGCATTGGCTAAACCATTGTTTGCTTCATTTTTAATAGACTCACGGCTATTTTTTTCGTCCATACCTGATGCAAAACCACCACCTTGTGCCATAAAACCTTTAATTACACGGTGAAAAATAGTGCCGTTATAAAAGCCATCTTCAGCATATTGTTGAAAGTTTTTTGCAGTAACAGGTGCGTTATCAAAATCTAATTCAATTTTAATGTCGCCTAAAGTTGTTTTAAATGTGATCATTTTTTTTACTCATAAATCTAAAGGAAATGTAATGAGGTAAATTGTAACTTAATAAAAGAAACATTTCTTGGCAAAATGTCTTGAAAATTAATCGCTAAATATTACAGCAAATACCGCCAAGCTAATGATTCATTGCAATACTTGGGGTACAATTGCGATAATTCCCACTCTGGGAGTAACAGAATTTAATCAAGTATTGATATCACATAGGAAAAACAGTCGTTATGTTGCAAGTTTATAATACCTTAAGCAGGAAAAAAGAAGTTTTTAAGCCGATCACTTCCAACAAGGTAGGTTTATACGTTTGCGGTATTACTATTTATGACCGTTGCCATATTGGCCACGCCAGAACCTATGTTGCCTTCGATATTATCGCTCGTTACTTTAAGTACTTAGGTTACGACTTAACGCATGTTCGTAATATAACTGACGTAGACGATAAAATAATTCAACGTGCAAAAGAAAATGGTGAAAGCTGTGAAGCGCTAACTTTGCGTATGACCGAGCAAATGTATCAAGACTTTGATGATCTTAATATTATGCGCCCAGATATTGCTCCAACAGTTACTGGGCATATGAATGAAATTATCGCTTTGGTTGAACGTTTAATCGAACGTAAGCATGCTTATGTTGCCAGCAATGGTGATGTTATGTTTGAAGTTAGCACTTACAAAGATTATGGCAAATTAAGTTTGCAAAATTTGGATATGTTGCAGGCTGGATCTCGCGTAGATGTTGATGAGGCTAAACGTAGCCCGTTAGACTTTGTACTTTGGAAAATGGCTAAGCCTGATGAACCTAGCTGGGAATCACCTTGGGGTAAAGGTCGTCCAGGCTGGCATATTGAATGTTCAGCGATGAACTTAAAGCATTTAGGTGAGCATTTTGATATTCATGGCGGCGGCTCAGACTTACAGTTTCCTCACCATGAAAATGAAATTGCGCAATCTTGCTGTGCACACGACACACCTTATGTTAATTATTGGATGCATGGCGGTATGGTGCAAATTAACAAAGAGAAAATGTCTAAGTCTTTAAATAACTTTTTTACCTTACGCAGCGTGCTTGATGAATACGACGCTGAAAGCGTTAGGTTCTTTTTAACTTCTAGCCATTACCGCAGCCAATTAAATTACTCGCAAGATAATTTAACCCAGGCTCGTGCCAGTTTAGAGCGAATTTATACGGCTTTGCGTGATCTAACGCCGGTGAAAGTAGAGCTAAAAGGTAATGAATACGTGCAACGCTTTGAGAAAGCGATGAATGATGATTTTAATTGCCCTGAAGCTATGCCGGTATTATTTGAGTTAGCGAAAGAAATTAATCGCATTAAAGCAACGGATAAAGCAGAAGCGTCTAAGCTTGCTTATATTTTAGTATCGCTTGGCGAAGTTTTAGGTGTTGCACAAAACTCACCAGAAGACTTCTTCCAAGGTGGTGAATCTGACAGCGATGAAGTGGCTGAAATTGAAGCATTAATAAAACAACGCAATGATGCTCGCACAAATAAAGATTGGGCAATGGCAGATGATGCCCGTGATAAATTAGCAGCATTAAATATTATTTTAGAAGATAGTGCCGGCGGTACAACCTGGCGCAAGGCATAATTTATTTGCCTTAATATTTGTTAGCTTGAACGACTAATCTGAATAGCTTAGTCGTATTAAGTTAGCACAATAAAATACGGTCTTAAAACTAAAAACAGCCTGCAATTGCAGGCTGTTTTGTTATTAGCTAAAGCTTCAATATTTAACTTTAAAGAAGCTTTTATGATGTCGCTATATGTTAGTGGTGAAATTCTTCACAAGCAATAAGGGTATTTTCAATTAAACTCGCAACTGTCATTGGACCTACACCACCCGGAACAGGAGTAATGTAAGCCGCGCTATCTTTAGCCTTTTCAAAACCTACGTCGCCAACTAATTTTCCGCTTTCTAAACGGTTAATGCCTACATCAATAACAATAGCGCCACTTTTAATCCATTCGCCAGGGATAAACTCAGGTTTACCAACAGCAACCACTAGCAGATCGGCATTTCGAATTTTAGCTTCTAAATTTTTTGTGAATCTATGCGTAGTGGTTACGGTGCAACCTGCGAGTAGTAGCTCAAGTGTCATTGGGCGACCAACAATATTAGATGCGCCTACAACAACAGCTTCTAATCCGTGTGGGTCTATTCCTGTTGAAGCAATTAAGGTCATGATGCCTTTAGGTGTACAAGGGCGCAGACCAGGTTGACGTAATGCCAACTTACCAACATTATTCGGGTGAAAGCCATCGACATCTTTTAATGGGTTAATATGCTCAATAATAAGATTTGCATCTAAACCAGCAGGTAAAGGTAACTGAACAAGAATGCCATCAATAGCATTATCGTTATTTAATTCATCGATTAGATTGAAAAGCTCGTCTTGGGTTGTGCTTGGTGGTAAGTCATACGAGCGAGAGACAAAGCCAACTTCTTCACAAGCTTTTCTTTTACTACCAACATAAACTTGGGATGCAGGATCTGAACCTACTAAAATTACCGCTAACCCTGGAGCGCGTAAGCCGTTTTCTATACGTTTTTGAACTTTATCTTTAACAGAATGGCGTAGTTGTTGAGCGATCAACTTACCGTCAATAAGAGCTGCAGTCATAATTCTTCACAATAGGCTAATAAACATCGCTATTTTCGCATACTAGCAAGACTATTTGTAGAAAATAAATGCATAGTTCGAAGAAATATTGGCTTTTTGAATAAATAGCGTTAGCAAAGGACGTTTTTTATTTTATTGCTCAATATTAGTGGTATTTTAACCAAGCTGCTGTAAAAGTGAGCGAACGCACATTTATTTAAAAAAAGTGTTTGACGCGCAACGGGCAACTAGGTAATATCCGCACCCGTTGAGAACGCAAGTGTTTTTAACAAATGTCGGTGATTAGCGCAGCTTGGTAGCGCACTTGGTTTGGGTCCAAGGGGTCGCAAGTTCGAATCTTGCATCACCGACCACTTTTTTTTAATTACTTTGTTTATTTTTAAATATAAGTTATATAAAAATAAGTAACTGGTTTAGATATTTAAGTTAAATCGCAAGATTAAATTTAATGTCAAAACTGTTTCTTACATTTTTTGTGAGAAAAGGATGAATTTTATATATAATGAAATTTGTTCTGCATCTGTAGGCAATGTGCGCCCTTAGCTCAGCTGGATAGAGCAACGCCCTTCTAAGGCGTGGGTCGTAGGTTCAAATCCTACAGGGCGTGCCATACAGTGGTGGCTATAGCTCAGTTGGTAGAGCCCCGGATTGTGATTCCGGTTGTCGAGGGTTCAAGTCCCTTTAGCCACCCCATCTTTCTGTATGCATTATAGAAGAAGTAAAAAAGTATATCGGTGATTAGCGCAGCTTGGTAGCGCACTTGGTTTGGGTCCAAGGGGTCGCAAGTTCGAATCTTGCATCACCGACCACTTCTTTTTTATATTTATCATCTTAGTTACACTTTAATTTCAGCCCAATAGGTACAACTTCGGGTTAACAAATAAATTATAAGTACAAGTTTTAAACCTCATCATTAACCTCTACTTATCAAATAAATATATTCATTCTAGCTTTTTAGTCATATTTATCATTTATATAGCATTAAATTTTGATTTATTTGCGTTCTAAGCTCGACTCTTGTTTAAAGCACCGCTATAATTTCGCGTCATTATTTTAATCTGAACATCTTTATTCGGGTTTTCCGGGCTCTGTTTACATAAGCTAAACAAGCTGAAAGCATAATTTTTTATTAAGTTGTGTTGACTATATTTAGATGCGTTATAGAAAGCGTGCATACGCTAAGTTTTTTGAGGTAATTAAATGCAAGTTTCAGTTGAGACTACACAAGGTTTGGAGCGTCGTTTAACGATTTCAGTTCCTGCCGAAACAGTAGATGTTGAAGTTAAAAACCGTCTTCGCCATATCGGTAAAACACAGCGTATAAATGGTTTCCGTCCAGGTAAAGTTCCTGCGTCAGTAATTCAAAAGCGTTACGGCCAGTCTGTTCGTCAAGAAGTTGCTGGTGAATTAATGCAACGTAACTTTGTTGATGCGATTGTAGCTGAGAAATTAAACCCAGCAGGTCGTCCATCGTTCGTAGCAAAAAGCAATGAAGATGGTAAAGCGTTAGAGTTTGAAGCAACATTTGAAGTTTACCCAGAAGTAGCTTTAAAAGATTTAGACAAAATAGCGGTAGAGCGTCCAGATGTTGACGTTACCGATGCTGATCTTGACGAAATGTTTGAAACGTTACAGAACCAACATAAAACGTGGAAAGAAAACAAACGTAAATCTAAGAAAGGCGATAAACTAACAATCGATTTCACAGGTCGTGTAGACGGTGAAGAGTTTGAAGGTGGCAAAGCTGAAGCTTTTGATCTTGAGCTAGGCGCAGGTCGTATGATCCCTGGTTTTGAGAAAGATATTATTGGCATGAAAGCTGGTGAAGAAAAAACCATTACTGTAACTTTCCCTGATGATTACCATGCTGAAAAGCTTAAAGGTAAAGATGCAGAGTTCGATATCGTTGTTCATAAAACTGAAGGCCCTGTATTGCCAGAAGTAGATGACGAATTTGCGAAACTTTTCGGTGTTGAAGAAGGTGGTGTTGCTGCACTTCGTGAAGAAGTAAGCAAAAACATGACGCGCGAACTTAACCAAGCGGTTAAAGCTAAAGTTAAAGAGCAAGTAATCGAAGGTTTACTTGAAGTTAGTGAATTAGAAATTCCTGCTGCGTTAATCGCACAAGAAGTTGATGTTTTGCGTAAGCAAGCAATGCAACGTTTTGCTGACCAAATGGATCCAAACAACTTACCTGAACTTCCTGCAGAAATGTTTGAAGAACAAGCAAAGAAACGTGTTAAAACGGGTTTATTGCTAGGTGAAGTAATCAAAGTTAACGAATTAAAAGTTGACGAAGCTAAAGTAACTGAGTTAATTGAATCAGCTGCATCAGCTTATGAAGACCCAGCTGAAGTTATTGAGTACTACAAAACTAACAAAGAACTTGCTCAACAAATGCAAAATGTTGCATTAGAAGAGCAAGCTGTTGAGTTTTTACTTGGTAGCGCTAAAGTTAAAAACAAAAAAGCCAGCTTCAAAGATATCATGAATCCTGAAGGTAAATAGACCTTTTAGATTGACATTTTGCTGAGCAATCGCTTAAATGGCTTGTATGGGGACATATGAGCCATTTTTTTATAAAAAAGGAAAGTTAGTTGTTTACTTCTCACAATAATTCTCACGATTTAACGAGCATGACCGAAAGTGCGTTAGTACCTATGGTTGTTGAGCAAACCGCCAAAGGCGAGCGCTCTTACGATATATATTCAAGACTATTAAAAGAGCGTGTTATTTTTCTTTGTGGTCAAGTTGAAGACCACATGGCGAACTTAATTGTTGCGCAAATGCTATTTTTAGAGTCAGAAAGCCCAGATAAAGATATTTATTTATATATCAATTCTCCAGGTGGTTCTGTAACTGCTGGTATGGCGATTTACGACACCATGAAATTCATCAAGCCAAACATTAGCACAGTATGTATTGGTCAAGCGGCAAGTATGGGCGCATTTTTGCTTTCAGGTGGTGAAAAAGGTAAACGTTACTGCTTACCTAATGCTCGCGTTATGATCCATCAACCTCTTGGTGGTTTCCAAGGTCAAGCGTCTGATTTTGAAATACATGCAAAAGAAATTTTATACATAAAAGGCAAGCTTAACCGTTTAATGGCTGAGCATACAGGCCAATCACTTGAGAAAGTATCAGGCGATACAGACCGTGATAACTTCTTAAGTGCAGAAAGTGCAGTTGAATATGGCTTAGTTGATGCCATATTAGAACAAAGAATCGATAAGTAACGGTCTTCTAAATTATCCGTGTTGTTATTTACACGATTTATGAAATACTGTTTAGTCATAGTTTGTAAAAAATTTTAATATTAGAGGTACCGTATGACCGATATGAAAACAGGTGACGGTGATGACGGTAAGCTACTTTATTGCTCGTTTTGTGGTAAAAGCCAGCATGAAGTACGTAAGTTAATTGCAGGTCCTTCTGTCTTTGTTTGTGATGAATGTGTTGAGTTATGTAACGACATTATTCGTGAAGAAATTAAAGAGATTGCGCCTAAGCAAGATAAAGAAAGCTTACCAACGCCAAAAGAAATTCGTGAAAGCCTTGATGATTATGTTATCGGGCAAGAGCACGCTAAAAAAGTACTCGCTGTAGCGGTTTATAATCATTATAAACGTTTACGTAATGGTGATTCACATAATGGTGTAGAGCTTAGCAAAAGTAATATTTTGTTAATTGGCCCAACGGGTAGTGGTAAAACATTATTAGCGCAAACTTTAGCGCGCTTACTTGATGTACCGTTTACTATGGCTGATGCTACAACATTAACCGAAGCCGGTTATGTGGGTGAAGATGTTGAAAACATTATTCAGAAGCTATTACAAAAATGTGACTACGACGTTGAGAAAGCACAGCGCGGTATAGTTTACATTGATGAAATTGATAAAATTTCACGTAAATCAGATAATCCGTCTATTACCCGTGATGTATCAGGTGAAGGTGTTCAGCAAGCGTTATTAAAGCTTATTGAAGGCACTATTGCTTCTGTTCCTCCGCAAGGTGGCCGTAAGCATCCACAACAAGAGTTTTTACAGGTTGATACCTCTAAAATCTTATTTATCTGTGGCGGTGCTTTTGCTGGCCTTGATAAAGTAGTTGAACAACGCTGTCATACCGGCACGGGAATTGGTTTTGGTGCTACAGTACGTGGCAAAGACCAAGAGAAATCGTTAACAGAACGTTTTCAAGATGTAGAGCCTGAAGATCTAGTTAAATATGGTTTAATCCCCGAGTTTATTGGACGCTTACCGGTAGTAGCTACATTAACTGAACTTGATGAAAGCGCACTGATCCAAATATTACAAGAGCCTAAAAATGCTTTAACTAAGCAATTTAAAGCACTCTTTGATATGGAGAATGTTGAGCTTGAGTTTAGAGAAGACGCTTTAACTGCAATAGCACATAAAGCCATGGTACGTAAAACAGGTGCTCGTGGTTTACGTTCTATCGTTGAAGGGGTTTTACTTGAAACCATGTATGAAATACCTTCAATGGACAATGCCACTAAGGTTGTTGTTGATGAAACCGTTATTAAAGGTGAGTCTAAGCCGATTATTATTTATGAAACGCAACAAGATAAAGCGTCTTCAGAATAACAGCTAAGCTATTTAATGATTAAAAGTGGCGTTATCCAGCATGGGTAACGCCACTTTTTTTTATTCATCAGTTGAAAGTATTTACAAACACCCCATATACAAATACATATCTTTAAAAATAACATCATATTATTTACCGAGAGAGTAACCAATGACTAAAGAGTTATCTGGCGTAGTTGAAATTCCCGTATTAGCCTTACGTGATGTCGTTGTCTATCCGCAAATGGTTATCCCATTGTTTGTTGGTCGCGAAAAATCTATCCGTTGTCTTGATATTGCTAATGAAAACGATAAGCAAATTTTCCTTGTAGCACAAAAAGATGCCGCAGTTGACGACCCAACACAAGACGATTTATATACAACCGGCACCATTGCTACCATTTTACAAATGCTTAAATTACCCGACGGTACGGTTAAAGTATTAGTTGAAGGTGTTCGTCGTGCTCAAATAACTGAGTATGTAGAAACCGCGGAATATTTTACAGCTAACGCTGATTTCCTCCATGTAGAAGGCGCTCCTGACGATAGTACTGAGGTGTTAATACGCTCGGCTATTTCTCAGTTCGAAGGCTACGTTAAGTTAAATAAGAAAATACCTCCTGAGGTATTAACTTCGGTATCGGGTATTGATGATGCTGAACAGCTAGCTGATACCATGGCTGCGCACATGCCGCTTAAGTTAGTTGATAAACAAAAAGTGTTAGAAATTACTCATGTTTCAGAGCGCCTTGAATTTTTAATGGCCTTAATGGAAGGTGAAATTGACTTATTGCAAGTCGAGAAAAAAATACGCACTCGTGTTAAAAAACAAATGGAAAAAAGCCAGCGCGAATATTATTTGAATGAGCAAATGAAAGCGATTCAAAAAGAGCTGGGTGATGATGAAGAGGGCTCGAACGAAGTTGAGCAAATAGAGAAGCAGATTGAAGCAGCTCAAATGCCTAAAGAAGCTAAAGAGAAAACCTTAACAGAATTAAAGAAATTGAAAATGATGTCGCCAATGTCTGCGGAAGCAACCGTTGTGCGAAGTTACATCGATTGGATGATCAGCGTACCTTGGAAAAAGCGCAGTAAATTAAAGCGTAACCTTAAATTAGCACAAGAAGTGTTAGACAAAGATCATTACGGGCTAGATAAAGTTAAAGAGCGAATACTAGAGTACTTGGCCGTTCAGCAACGTGTTAGTCAATTAAAAGGGCCAATATTGTGTTTAGTTGGACCTCCTGGTGTAGGTAAAACCTCGTTGGGCCAATCTATTGCTAAATCAACCGGACGTAAATATGTTCGTATGGCATTAGGTGGAGTTCGCGATGAAGCTGAAATTCGTGGTCACAGAAGAACCTACATTGGGTCTTTACCAGGAAAGCTAATTCAAAAAATTGCCAAGGTCGGTGTTAAAAATCCGTTATTTTTACTCGATGAAATAGATAAAATGGCTTCTGATATGCGTGGTGATCCAGCATCAGCATTACTAGAAGTGCTAGATCCAGAGCAAAATAGTAGCTTTAATGATCACTACTTAGAAGTAGATTACGATCTTTCTGACGTGATGTTTGTTGCTACGTCAAACAGTATGGATATTCCTGGGCCTTTACTTGACCGCATGGAAGTTATTCGTTTGTCGGGCTACACCGAAGATGAAAAACTTAATATCGCCAAAAATCATTTGTTAAATAAACAAATAGAGCGTAATGGTTTAAAGAATACTGAAATTGAAATTGAAGACAGTGCGATTATTGGCATTATTCGTTATTACACTCGAGAAGCAGGTGTTCGTGCGTTAGAGCGAGATATCTCTAAATTATGTCGTAAGGCGGTTAAATCTATACTTTTAGACAAGAAAGTTAAAAAAGTAACGATTAACCAAGACAATTTATCTGACTTCTTAGGTGTACAACGTTTTGACTATGGCAAAGCTGATGATGAAAACCGCGTAGGATTAGTTACTGGCCTTGCATGGACTCAAGTGGGTGGCGAGCTACTTACCATTGAAACCGCCTCTGTTCCAGGCAAAGGTAAGTTAAGTTATACCGGTTCGTTGGGTGATGTTATGCAAGAATCTATTCAAGCAGCCATGACCGTAGTTCGTAGCCGTACCGAAAAGTTACGTATTAATGACGACTTTTATGAAAAACGTGATATTCATGTGCATGTTCCTGAAGGGGCAACGCCAAAAGATGGTCCAAGTGCTGGTATTGGTATGTGTACAGCATTAGTTTCAAGCCTAACAGGTAATCCTGTAAAAGCTGATGTAGCAATGACAGGCGAAATAACTCTACGTGGTGAAGTTTTAGCCATTGGTGGTTTAAAAGAGAAGCTACTTGCCGCACATCGTGGTGGTATAAAAACGGTTATTATTCCAAAAGATAATGAGCGAGATTTGAAAGAAATACCTGACAATGTGAAGGCTGATTTAGCTATTCACCCTGTTAAATGGATAGACGAAGTGTTAAAAATTGCTTTAGAACATCCGGTTGAAAAGTGGCTGTTAGAAAAATAAATGGCTAAAAAACAGCTGTTTTTGTTAAAAAAGTTAAAAAATTAGCAAAAAAGTTGAAAAAAATGCAATTAACGCTTTTCAAACGCTGAAACTATGGTAAGTTAATGACGCTGATAACGCTAGAGCCCCCACGTATAGGGGGCATAGTAGAGATAAAAATAATTATCAATATTTTTAGTTTTCTTTAACTCGGTGCTTGATGTTCAAAAAGAAGCAAAATATAAGGCTTCTGCAGGACGCTAAACAAAGATAGCACTGAAAAATAACAATTGAAGGGGAATACACTGTGAATAAATCTCAACTTATCGAGAAAATTGCTGCTGGCGCTGACATTTCTAAAGCTGCGGCTGGTCGTGCATTAGATTCATTTATCGAAGCAGTTACAGAAGAATTAAAGGGCGGCGATCAAGTTGCTCTTGTAGGTTTTGGTACTTTTTCAGTACGCGACCGTGCAGCACGTACAGGCCGTAACCCACAAACTGGTGCGACTATTGAAATCGCAGCAGCTAAAATTCCATCTTTTAAAGCTGGTAAAGCACTTAAAGATGCATGTAATGGCTAATCACTAGCTTTGCTATTGATTGCTTATTAAGCCGCTTTTAAAGCGGCTTAATTGTATCTGCGTTATCACTTATTGCCTACGTGTGCGGATATCACCAACTAACTTACCTTCGAAAACTCTATACAGCACCAAGTAAAAGCTCTTTCATACTCGATTTAAATTAAGCAATAAAAACCAGTACACTTTTATTACAGTTTAAGTTAATTATTTATGATAATTTTTCCCTCATTTAATGCGTTAATATTTACAGATTATTTTTTAAAAATATTTAACATTACATAATGGTGATATTAAACTTTTACTGTTCAGACTAATGCTCAGGTTATTTTATTGCGCTTCTGCTTAAAGCTGAAGACTATGACCTTTATTACGATGAATATGCATTTTTCTCAGTCGGAATTGCTATTAATAATCGCTGATAATTGTTACTCTACGACGCGATTAAAAGTATGTATATACGTCTGTATATATTGACTTACGTTAATTATGGTTTCTACAAAGCTTATATCAAACGAAATAAACGATGGCTTTAACATAGGTATAAATTAAAAAATATGACTACATTCTGGCTGGCAATTTTATCATTGATAGTGATTGCATTACTTATTGTCTGGCGTATTTTTTCTTCATCTAAAGATACGCTTGGTGCAGAAAATATTAATATTCGTCAAGAAACCAACGTTACGCTTTATCACGAACACCTAGCACAACTCGAAACTGATTTAGCTGAAGGTAGTATCGAGCAAGATAGCTTTGTGCAACTAAAAGCAGAATTAGATAAAACACTATTACAAGATGCTAGCAGTTCTGAATCGATCAGAGATACGAAAGCTACAACATGGATTTGGCCACTAGGTATTGCAATAACTGTGGTGAGTTTTAGTTTTTTTAGTTATATGAAATTAGGTGCATACCCCTTATTAAACTCACCAACAACTAGTGCCATGAACGAGGCAAGCAATCAGCTAACACCTGAACAAATGATGGCTTTTCGTTTACAACAGCTCGAAAAAGTTGTGATTGACGAACCAGAAAATGCAGAAGCTTGGTTTAGCCTAGGTCAAGCATATATTTCTATTGGTGAATTTGACAATGCGATTGCCGCATTCGATAAAGTTATAGCACAAGTAGGTATACACGCCGAATTATTGGGCCCGAAAGCTCAAGCCATGTATTATAAAAACAATCAGCAAATTAATGCTGATATTCAGCAAGTTATTGACCAAGCATTAGCATTAGACGCATTAGATCCTGCGACCAATATTTTGTTAGGTATGAACAGTTTCAGTAATCGAGACTTTGCCAACGCCGTTAAGTACTGGGAAGTTGTATTAAATAGCGACAGACCCGGCATTAGCACTGACGCTTTAGCTGAGGCGGTTGCAGAAGCTAAAAATCAACTGCGTTTGAGTAATGAAGAACCTTCTGCTACTGAACTGAAGAAGAGCTCTGATCCAACTTTACCTCAGTTAACCGTTGAAGTTTCATTAGCGCAAAGCTTGCAAGAACAATTACAAAATGGTGATGATAAAGTCGTGTTTATTTATGCCATTGCCAGCAATGGTCCCCGTATGCCATTGGCAGCAGTGAAATTAAAAACCAGTGACTTACCTATTACTATCGTGCTTGATGATTCGCAAGCTATGACACCACAAATGCGCCTAAGTAGCGTAAATAAAGTTAACATCTATGCGGTGGTTTCTATGCAAGGCAGTGTTGGTATTAAGCCAGGCGACTTTAAAGCTGAAGTATTGAAAGTAGACACCATGAAAAAATCTCCAATAGCCATGGAAATATCAATACAAGTTCCATAACAAAATTTGTAAAGTTTGGTGGTGAGGTTATCGATGAACTTTACCGCCATTTATAGCTAAGTATGAGTTGATTAGGCGCTAGTTTTCACTAGTCATAATCAGCTAAACTAAAGACCATAATGTTTAACATTGATTTACAGGAATTATCATGATCCCAGAGCTCGGCCATTTCGCACTTATTATTGGGTTAGCTTTCGCATTATGTTTAAGCATAGTGCCACTTATCGGTGTAGCTCAAAATAATAAGCAGCTTATTAACAGTGCTAAACCATTAAGTTTTGGCTTATTCTTGTTTGTTGGCTTTAGTATTGTATTGTTAGCCTACAGTTTTACGGTTGATGATTTTTCAGTTAAGTATATTGCCAACCACTCCAATAGTTTATTACCTTATTACTTCAAAATAAGTGCCGTTTGGGGCGGGCATGAAGGCTCAATGTTGTTATGGATATTTGCGCTAACCGTATGGACATTTGCCGTGAGTATTCACAGTAAGCAGTTGGAAAAAGAATTTGTTGCACGCGTTTTAGCCATTATGGGTATGATTGCGGTAGGTTTTATTTTTTTCACCCTGTTAACTTCTAATCCTTTTGAGCGCTTATTACCTAACTTTCCAATGGAAGGGCAAGATTTAAACCCGTTGTTACAAGATATCGGTTTAATTATTCACCCGCCATTTTTATACATGGGTTATGTGGGGTTCTCTGTAGCTTTTGCTTTTGCAATTGCGGCTTTAATGGCTGGTAAAATGGATGCAGCATGGGCGCGCTGGTCTCGTCCATGGACAGTTGCTGCTTGGTCTTTTCTCTCTATCGGTATCGCATTAGGAAGTTGGTGGGCATATTACGAACTTGGCTGGGGCGGTTGGTGGTTTTGGGATCCAGTGGAGAATGTTTCATTTATGCCATGGCTTGCGGGTACCGCACTTATTCATGCATTAGCGGTGACTGAACAACGAAATACCTTTAAGCATTGGACACTCTTGCTGGCAATATTGACCTTTAGCTTAAATTTACTCGGAGCATTTTTAGTGCGCTCAGGTGTGATTACTTCAGTGCATTCATTTGCTGTAGATCCTGGTCGCGGCCTTTATTTACTGATATTACTTGCAGTAGCTGTCGGCGGTTCACTAACACTTTATGCATTTAGATCGGCAAAAGTGAGTACCCCGAGCCGCTTCACTTTTTACTCCCGTGAAAATACCATATTGGTCGCTATATCAATATTAATAACAGCAACAATAACTATTTTATTAGGCACGTTGTATCCACTGATTATAGATGCCATGGGATTAGGGAAAATTTCAGTTGGGGCCCCTTATTTTAATGCGGTATTTGTTCCTATGATGATCGCACTTTTCCTGTTTATGGGGATTGGTCCACTTATTCGCTGGAAAAAAGCTCGCAAAGGGGAGCTTTCTAAACACTTAAATGCTATCTCAGTGGTGAGTGTTATTTTTGGCGCAGTTTGGCCATTTATATTCGCAGGTGAATTTAGTATCAGTGCGTTTATCGGTATAACTTTGGGTTGTTGGATTGTTTTAGCGGTATTAAAAGATGTGTTTAATAACGCGAAACAAGCTGATGGCAGCTTAAAATTCTCAGCTGTTCCGCTTAATCATATCGGTATGGCTGTTGCACATGCAGGTATAGCGATCACAGTAATAGGTGTCACTATGGTGTCAACCTATGAAAAAGAAATTAACGTTAAAATGGCACCTGGCGAAAGTACCAATTTATCAGGTTACACGATAGAGTTTGGTGGCACTAAAAATATACTTGGCCCTAACTACAGTGCAATTCAGGGACAAGTTAAGGTTTCATTAGACAATGAATTTGTCACACTGCTGAAGCCAGAGCAACGCACCTATAAAGTTCAACGTACTGGCATGACAGAAGCGGCTATTCATACCACTTTATGGCGCGATATATATGTAGCACTGGGCGATCCACTTGATAAAAACTCTTGGTCAATGCGTTTATATTACAAGCCCTTTATCGTTTGGATTTGGTTAGGTGCATTTTTTATGGCATTTGGTGGCTTTTTAGCGATACTAAGCAAGCGATACCGTAAGCGGGTTGCCGTAAAGCAACCAGGTATTAATCAACCTAATAATGAAGTTTTAAAAGAGGCATAAATTAGTGAAAAGTATTATTCGTTTTATTCCCTTAATTTTATTTGTGTTATTAGGCGTGTTGCTTTATCGAGGCTTATTTCTTAACCCTCAGGCCATGCCATCAGCAATGATAGGTAAACCATTACCTGACTTTCAGTTACCTATGCTCAAAGCAACCGATAAAATGGTTGGCCGTGAAGATTTAAAGGGTAATATTGTACTAGTCAATGTTTGGGCAACGTGGTGTATTCAATGTAAATACGAACATCCATATTTACTCGATATTATTAAAGATAAGCGAATTAAACTTTATGGACTTAATTTTACTGATGATCACAGTGCCGCTTTGCGTTGGTTAAAACAGTATAAAGACCCATATGTATTTTCAATT
Source organism: Colwellia sp. NW0002-52-1 (assembly GCF_057550865.1). Classification (NCBI taxonomy): domain Bacteria; kingdom Pseudomonadati; phylum Pseudomonadota; class Gammaproteobacteria; order Alteromonadales; family Colwelliaceae; genus Colwellia; species Colwellia sp. NW0002-52-1. Next base: position 92,237 of record NZ_BAAJLU010000004.1, read on the forward strand.
TTTGATGAACAGGGCGCTTTAGGCTTAGATATTGGTGTATTTGGCGCACCCGAAACCTTTGTTATTGATCACACCGGCATTATACGTAAACGTTTTGCAGGGCCTATTAATACACAGGTATGGAATAACGAATTTTTGCCGTTAATTGAAACCATAGAAGCAGAAATGTCGCAGGGTAAATCTTAATGTATAACTCAGTATTTAATAATGCTCTGGGCTTAAAGCAAGTATTACGTTTAGCATTTGTTGGCCTAGTGCTAAGCGTATTTGGATTAACCAGTGCCAATGCTAGTCCAGTAGATACTTTTGAATTTAGTGACGAAGTTACTGAGTCGAGGTTTCATGTACTCTCTAAAGAGTTACGTTGTCCTAAATGTCAAAACCAAAACTTAGCCGACTCTAATTCTAAAATTGCAGTAGATTTAAGAAAAAATCTTTATAACTTATTGCAAGAAGGCAAGAGCGATCAAGAAATTATTGATTTTATGGTTTATCGTTACGGTGATTTTGTTTTATATCGCCCACCGTTAAAAGAACAAACTTATATTTTATGGTTTGGTCCTATTGTTATTCTTTTTAGCTTTTTTCTAGGCGTGGTATTCGTGTTACGAAAACGTAGCAAGCTAAAAGCCAATGAACTAGATTTATCAGCAGAAGAACAAACAAACTTAAATGATATTCTTAACAAGAAATAACCTGATAAAAGTGATCTTTAATTTACAAATGCAAAGACCATGAAATTGCGCTTGTGAACACTTAATTGTTGGATATTTGAGCGTTATTTATACGCAAGAGTAAAAGAGTTTCATTTTGATTATTATTGGGCTAACATGCCCGTTCATATCGCGATTTTAAAGCATAAATGTTAATTAACTCACCTGCTTGATTAGCTATAGAAATTTAATTTTTATACTCTCATCAGGATTTGATTAATTTTATGTATAATAGCGGTAATTTAATACCGCAGATAAAGTCGCCCGGAAAGTAAAATACCCGCGTGTAAAGAGATAAAGATGTTAGAAAATATTCGAGAAAGCTCTCAAGGATTAACCGCTAAGATTATTCTTGGTTTTATTATTTTAACCTTCGCCGTTGCCGGTATAGGTAGCTACAGTAACTCAGTTGACTCTTCAGTTGCAGATGTTAATGGTGAAAAAATTACACAAGATGAGTTTAATAAAGCTTATCAAGCTCAACGTAATCGTATGGCACAGCAATTTGGTGAAATGTTTGAAACCTTATCAGCAGATCCAGCATACATGAGTAACTTTCGACAAGGTGTGGTTGATAATTTAATTAACCAAAAGCTTGTTGACCAAAACTCAGAAACACTCGCCATTCGAGTTTCTGATCAGCGAATTAAAAGCACAATTCGTAACATGCCGGAATTTCAAATTGACGGTGTATTTGATAACAATCGTTACTTAGCAATGATAAACCAAGCGGGTTTTTACCAATCTTCTGATTTTCGCGATTACCTTCGTACTGAAATGACACGTCGTCAATTAACTCAGGCGTTAGTGGCAAGTGAATTTAGCTTACCTTATCAAGAGAGCATGTTTTCAGAGCTACAGAATCAAGAACGTGATATTCGATTTGCTACCATTAATGCCGAACAGTTTAAAGAAGGTATAGAATTAAGCGATGAAGAGATAAACGATTACTATCTTGAAAACCAATCATATTTCGAGAATCAAGAAAAAGTAAAAGTTAATTACATTACTCTTGATGTTAACAGTATTGCTAGTTCAAGCGTTTTAACAGATGCTGATGTAAAAGCATATTATGAAAACAATATTAGCCAATATCGTGACGAAGAAAAACGCCGAGTTGCCCATATTCTAATAGAGTTTGGTGACGACGAAGGAAAAGCTAGAGCAGATATTGAAGCACTTCTTGCTAAAATCAAAGCAGGTGAAGATTTCGCTACTTTGGCGCAAGAAAATTCAGCAGATACATTTAGTGGTGAAAACGGCGGTGATTTAGACTGGATTGATGCTGGTGTAATGGATGCTACTTTTGATGAAGCCGCATTTGCTTTAACAGAGGTAGGCAGTGTAAGTGATGTTATCAGAACTGATTTTGGTTTTCATATTATCAAACTTACAGATTTGAAAGCTGAAAACGTTCAAAGTTTAGAGCAAGTACGTGAAGATATAGTTGCTAAAGCCAAAAATGAAAAAGCACAAGATAAATTCTTTGAACTTCAACAAGAAGTTGCTCGCTTAAGTTTTGAATTCCCTGACAGCTTAGATGATGCTGCTGGTGCACTTAATGTTAAAGTTCAAACTTCTGACTGGTTAACTCGTGGCGCTAATAACGCTCCTTTTAATGAAAGCGCAGTAGTAGAAGCTGCATTTTCAGATATTGTTGTTAACGAGCAATTAAACTCAGATATTATTGAAGTGAGTGACACTTTAGCGATAGTTATGCGTTTAAATGAATACCAAGACGCGAGTGTTAAGCCATTAACTGAAGTTAGTGAGTACATTGAAAATGTGCTTGTTGGTCAAAAAGCATCACAAAAAGCACAAGCTGTTGCTGATGAGTTACTTGTTACATTTAAAGCTGGTACCGATGTTACAGAACAACTTAGTGCAATTGGCGCTACAATGGAAAGTAAAGCTGCTGTTACACGTGTAGGTAGTGGTTTAGATGCCAGTTTAGCTCGTGAAGCATTTAAGTTACCAAAGCCTAGCGATGACGTGGTTTCTGCAACGACTGTTAACCTAAGCAATGGTGATTTAGCATTACTTGAAGTGCAAGCTGTTAAAGTAGGCGAAGTAAAAGATTCTCCAAACTTATCACAACAGTTAACTCAACAATTAGCCCAAGCGTCATACTTAAGCTATGTAGAGTCACTTAAAGTTGATGCAGAAATTATACGTAAAGAAGTACAAGCTCCAGCTACACAGTACTAGTAGTATATGCTTTTAAAAAAACCAGCCAATTGGCTGGTTTTTTGTTTTCTAAGATTTGTGGATCTTCATGAATAATGAGGATTCTCGTTCAGGACTTTCTTGGTTGTAGCTAGATAGAGTTAAATCGATTGAAACATTTGCGTCCAAAGTTGTGAGAAAACTTTAAAAAAACGTCACCAAAATTAAGGAACTGCAAAAACTTCCTAAACTTTGTGCTTAATGAGCACTTATTGCCCAAAGCGGTCATTAGCTTTGGTGAAGTTAAGAGTATATCAGCAGCAACTTCACCCAGAAATAACTATAAGTTTGAAGGACTGCTGCAAGCTCATAGCTTACTCAATTTAATTAATTAAAAGTGCAGATTGAAGAAGTCTACAAGAGCAGAATTTAGCTGTGTTATGCTATAAATATTAAAATCATGGAAGAATATAATAACAATGAAGAAGTTAATTTTACTTTTAGCAATAGTAATTGCTTTAATAATATACATAAACCCTACTAAAAGCACCAAATCAAACAATATTGTTAATGATGTTGCTTCCGATTTGAGTGACAATGTTCCCACTGAAGTTTTTCAGTTTAGTAACAAAGAGTTTGCGTCACAAAAGCTTAAGGAATTAACAATTGCGAATGCTCAATGTAAAGAGAGAAGCTTAGATTTCAGCAAGCAAGTTAACAATATACATCAGATATTAATACAAGCTCTGGAACATGAGTTGAGAAATGGAAAAACGGAACGTGAGCTACTTAGTTATTCCAAACAATATAAAACTTTTTATAATCGTTATGATAACTTACTTCTTCAAGCGAAGACAAAAATAGAGAAAGAAAAATACAACTTTACTACTTCCGTTGATATTTTAAACGACTGGAGTGGTTTATCAGTAATTAATAACTTCTCAGTCATAAATACACCCATCATAGTTCAAAGTTTAAAAGCTTTTGAAGGCATGTCTAATGGATTAAGTATGGGCTTAGAGTTAGACAATGAAGTTAGTAAATCAGATATTTTCGCTTTGCTTGAAAACGATGGAAATTTCAACACATACTTAGAATCACCTCTAGGAATAAATGGTAGCCCCGTTTTATCACCGTCTATATTATTCGTTCTAACTGGCAGCAACCTTAATATTGAAGAATTCAAACAAGCAGTATCATTGAGAAACTTTAACGTTAATGATGTTGCTGTGGCAGTTATGAATAATTTACCATTTGAATATTTAGAGCTTCTAATCAATCAAGCAGTGTCCATTGAGGACATGCCAATAATCGCACAGGGGCGCTATGATTCTTATACTAACTTAGCTGACTTAGCAGCCTCAACACATAACGTAAAACTTCTTCAACTAATGGAAACATATGGCGTTCATCCTACAAACGAACAGGGAGTAATAACTGGTTTAGATATAGCCATAATGAACCTGCCAAATAAAGATGACGCTTATGTTAATGCTGAGAGTTTCCCAGACAAATATTTGGATACTATTAATTACTTGATTGAAAAAGGCTACAAAGCTCATGGTTCACATTATCAAATGGATAAGGAAACCATCATTTCTTTTAAAGCTCCAAATAGAAGAAGTTTTCAAAGTTCGATAGCACTAACTTCAGATCTAAAAAAAGCGCTGCATCAAATAGAGCTAGTAGATAGCAGTTATAATCTTAATCAGGTTTTACCAGATAACTCATTGGTCTCCAAGGCAATCGAATCTATGGCACTAAGAAAAGCTACTTTAAACGATAAATCGAAGTCATGTGAGTCAATTAGAAAAGAGTTATTGGCCGAAGAAGGTTTTCTAGATCACAGTGAAGCTTATGATTTGATAAAACGTATTTCACAAGGTGATGGGAATACTGCTGAAAGGTTGCATGATATTGATCCAGTTCTTGTTAATTTATGGCGTGAAACTGAATCTAGCCATAGTGTAAGCAAAGAAAGTCACAGTGACTTCATCACCATGCTACAAGAGCAGAATTTTCAAGATGCGCTTGATTACAGCTCATCGATCCCTATTACTATAGTTGAAACAGACACTTTGTTGATTTCATTATTGCAAAACACTGAAAGGTTTATACCTATTTGGAACGCTAGAGTAGCTTCTGCACCACCATCTGGCTTGCTAGCATTTAAACATTTACCTTTTGAAAAATGGGAGTCACTCAAAAATGAGAGGTTCGATTTTTCAATTAAAGATAGCTTTGGAAATGATCTATTCTTACCTGCTGCTTTAAACTCTCCAGAGGCAGTTCAACTATTGTTAGATTTTGGTTTGATACCAGAAGTGAATGAATTAGGTTTAGACGTATTAGATCTTTTATTAGAAGACAGTTACGAGAATGGAAGACTTAATAGAAGCTTGAGTTTAATTGTTTCTGAAGTCGAGATGTTTGAGCCTAGCCATTACTCCAGGTTAGCTAGAATCAAGAAATATTTTCCTGAAGAATATAAGAAGTTAGTTCAGCTTAGTAGCAAGTTCATGGTAGAAAGTGAAATAGAAGTAAATCAATTTAGACTTAAAGTGTATTAGAGCCATATAATATATTGAAATTTTTAATCAATCGTATGTTTTCAACTAAAGTTACAAGGAAAACTAAGCCTTGCTAATTGTTTAAAGTTATTAAATATAAGGGGATTTTTATCTACACGGTAAAGGAAACATCTAGTTGATTCAATATAACCTATGGGAGTAGAGTCGTTGTTCTTTCTCAATACCAACAACTGCCTTGGAGTCTTAGTTGTCTGTCAGGCTAAAGGTAAATCTACTTTTCTATACACTGAAAACAGTCCAATAAGTTATTGATGTTAACGTCTGTTTTCTTATCTTTGCTGACCTTATTGGGACATTGAAAAGTTAAAAGAACAATCTCAGGTGTAACGCCAATGTTAAATGTTCTCATCGTATGACGCATTTCTCATAATTTTTACGATCTACAGATTAATTTTATATTAAGATAAAATTGGTTAATGGCTAAGATGAAAATTTGAGCACTTAATGAATTAAATTAATTGATTTAACATCGACAACGTAGCTATTAAGTTAAAGCTAATAAACATATAAATTTGATAAGGTAAAAGCTATATTTAAATAAAGGGAGTGTTCAAAAATTTGTGTCATTTCAGTAAACTAGTAAAAAGAGGAATGACACATGACAACTCAATTCGATTTTCAAGAAGCAGTTAAAGCACTCCAGGCAGATAAAAATCTGAATGGCAAAGATGGTGTACTTACAGGGCTTATCAAAAAACTAAGTGAAGCCGCACTGCAAGCTGAACTTGAACAACACCTTGCTAATGAGCAACAACCTAATCGCAAGAATGGCTCTAGCACTAAAACGGTCAAATCATCTGTTGGCAACTTTGAACTCGATACACCAAGAGATAGAAGCGGTAGTTTTGAACCTCAACTCGTTAAGAAAAATCAAACATCACTCACCGATGAAATAGACCAAAAAATATTATCCATGTTCAGTATGGGCATGAGCTATCGAGATATTAATAAACACATCGAAGATATGTATGGTATGAACGTTGCGACAGGCATGATAAGTGCTGTTACAGATAAACTTATTCCAGAATTAAAAGCATGGCAACAACGGCCTCTTGATAGCCATTATCCGATTGTTTGGCTTGATGCGATTCATTATAAAGTGAAAGAAGATGGGCGATATATCAGCAAAGCAGTTTACACCTTACTTGGCTTAGACATTCACGGTAAAAAAGAAATACTAGGATTACATCTCTCGGAAAATGAAGGGGCTAACTACTGGTTATCGGTGCTCACCGATTTAAATAATCGTGGTGTTAAAGATATCCTAATCGCTTGTGTTGATGGATTAACAGGCTTCCCTGAGGCGATAAAAGCTATTTTCCCTGAGACTGAAGTACAATTGTGTATCGTTCACCAAATACGCAACTCAATGAAGTATGTTGCTTCTAAAAATCAAAAGGCATTCATGGCCGATTTAAAACCTGTTTATCGAGCACCAACGAAAGAGGCCGCAGAGCTAGCGCTTGATGAACTTGAAGCTAAATGGGGAAGTTCCTATCCGCTAGTCATTAATTCCTGGCGCAATAAATGGCATAATTTATCCGCATACTTCAAGTATCCAGAGCATATTCGCAAGGTGATTTATACGACAAATGCTGTTGAGGCTGTGCATCGCCAGTTTAGAAAGCTGACAAAGACTAAAGGGGCTTTCCCTAATGAAAATAGCTTGTTGAAGCTACTTTATGCTGGCATATTAAACGCTACCGAGAAATGGACAATGCCCATTCACAATTGGAGCCTTTGCTTATCTCAGTTAGCGATTTACTTTGAAGGGCGTTTAGACACCGTACTCGATATTTAAAATATTTAAGCTGACACAGAATTCTGAACGCTCCCTAAATAAACGCTGTTAAGCTCTTTAACGATTTAATAACTGAAAACGTTGGCTCATAATCAGCTTTTTAGTGTATTTGTGTTTTGGCTTCTTCAAAATATCATTGGTTTTTCCAAACTCTAATACTGCCCCTTCACACATTACCATCATTTCATCACTAAAGTGTCTAACAATACCTAAATTGTGAGAAATTAAAATAAATGCTAAACCCATCTGCTGTTGTAAATCGAGCAGTAAATTAATCATTTGAGAGCGTAAAGACGGGTCGAGCGCCGCTAATGCCTCGTCAAGAATAATAACTTGTGGTTTTAATATAATAGCGCGAGCTAATGAGATACGTTGTTTTTGACCACCAGAAAACATATGCGGATAAAAACTCATATGATCGGCTAACAAACCCACTTTTTGTAGTGTCTCTCTAATTAGTTGATTACGTTCAACTTCATCGAGTTTAGTATTGAGCTGCAAAGGTTCATCAAGAAGTTGTTCAATGGTCAGGCTCGGGTTTAATGTTGTGCCAGAGTCTTGAAATATCATTCTAATATGCTGGCAACGTTGTTTAAAGTTTCCTGGGGCTAATGTTTGGCCATTTAAGCGTATATCGCCTGTTGTTGGTAATTCTGCACCAACAAGTAACTTTGCAATGGTTGATTTACCAGAGCCAGTCTCTCCAACTATTGCGAGTGTTTTGTGTGGCATTATGTCGAAAGAAATAGGCTCTAAAGCCGACACACATTTACGATTAAACCAATAATTTTTGTCTTTAAAGGTTTTACTTAAATTACTCACTTGTAATAACACAGTACTCACGAATAGCTATCCTTAAGTGGAAAGTGACAACTTACTTGATGGCTATGGAAATTCTTAATTTTGGGCGCATGAACACACTTCTGCTGTGCTCTAGGGCATCTAGGACCTAGGCGACATCCGATCGGTAAATGCTGCAATATAGGGATGCTGCCAGGCAAGGTCATTAACCGAGATTTATTAGGGATCATCCTGTTTGCTCTTGGGCTACTATCAACAAGGGCACGAGTATAAGGGTGATAAGGTTGGTTAAATATTTGCTCAGTTGTTCCAGCTTCTACAAACTGTCCGCTGTACATTACCGTAATAGTATTTGTCCAATGGGTAACGTTTTCTAAGTCATGACTGATTAACAATATCGACATGTTTTTTAGCTGATTTAAGCTCGCCAGTAGACGAAATATTTGCCCTTGGTTAGTACTTTCCATTGCAGCTGTAGGTTCATCAGCAATTAGTAGCATAGGGCGTCTTGCAAGCGCCATAGCAATCATTACTCGCTGACATAACGCATCAGTGAGTTGATGCGGAAAGCTTTTTACACATACTTCATGCTGTTTGATACCAACTTTGTGCAATAAATTAATTGCGGCTTGTTTACGTTGTTGACGCTTTTGCCAAAAAAATCCAGTAAGTTGTTCAGCATCAACGGCTTCTTCTAATTGTTCACCGATAGACGTTGTTGGATCTAAGCACGCCATAGGCTCTTGAAATATCATGGCAACGTCTTTAGTTATAATGGCTTTACGTTCTGCAGGAGACAACCGCATTAAGTCGTTTCCACGCCAATGAAAACGATCGGCATCTACTCGCCACTTTTCATCCAATACGCCAACAATTGCTTGAGCAAGTAGCGACTTTCCAGAGCCAGATTCACCAACTAAGCCGCGCACCTCACCTTCTTTCATTGTGAGGTTAACACGATCAACAGCAAATATTGGTTTTGAAGCGGTTTTAAGCTCAATAGAAAGGTTGCGTATATCAATTAAATTCATTAGTTTTCCTTGCGCACTTTTAATGCGTGGCGCATGCCTTCACCAACTAAATTGGTGGCAACAACCGAAAATAAAATAGCTAAACCAGGCAAATATACTGTCCAAGGTGCGATATAAAATAAATCGATACCGTTTGCTAGCATTGCACCCCATTCAGGCATAGGAATAGGCGCACCTAATCCCAAAAAGCCAAGCGCGGCTATGTCTAATATAGCGGCCGATTGTGCAAGAGTTGCTTGGCTGATTAGTTTTTCGATAATGTTAGGAAAGATTGAATAGCGCAAAATTCGCAATGAACTTGCACCGTCAAGGCGTGAGGCTAATACATAATCTTTGGCAAACTCCTCTCGCACAGCATTTCGGGTTATATGCACAAACTGCGGGATCAACACCATAATAATAGCCCATAAGGTGTTTTCTAAGCCCGGCCCTAATATTGCGACAATAATAATAGCTAGCAGTAAAGAGGGGATCGACAATATAACGTCGAGAAAATGATTGAGAAAGCTTGATTTAATACCCGATGTTAACGCAGATAGCGAGCCAATAACTACGCCAATAGCAAGCGAAGCAATAACCACAATAATACTTAAACCAAAAGTTAACGAAGTACCCTGAATCAACCGCGATAACATATCACGGCCTAAGTTATCAGTACCTAGTAAAAAGCTGACATTACCTTCGTCACTCCATGCAGGTGGTAAAAGTAAATGATCTAAGTGATTCTCTACTGAAGAGTAAGGGGAAATAACATTAGCCAACACTGCGAGCACTATCAGAAACAAAAAACAGCCAAAACCAATTAAAACAACAGGCGGCTCTTTAAAGTTATGCCACAATTGCATTAATGGCGTTGGAAACTCTTCTTCTTGATATATTTTATCGCGCGCCATGATGAGGCTCCCTAGCTAAGGGGTTTAGTGCTGCATAAACAAAATCTATAATTATATGAACGATAAAAATAAAGGTTGAAAGCACGATTAAACCACCTTGAATTGCCGTGTAGTCACGCTGATAAATACTTTCTATTAACCAACGTCCAATGCCAGGCCAGCTAAAAATAACCTCAGTTACCATAGCAATAGTAATAAGATTAGCAAACTGTAAACCAACGTCTCTAATAACTTTGATAAAAGCATTACGCATAGCATGGCGATAAATAATTTGGCTAAAAGTCAGACCTTTTGCTTTAGCTGCTTTGATATAGTGAGTGTCTAAAACCTCTAACATTGCTGTACGCGCTAATCGCATGAAAATTGTCGCGGGTGCTAACGCAACTACAATAACAGGTAATATCAAGTGTCGGGTAGCATCTTGAAAAGCCTGCCATTTATATTCATTGTCACTCAGTAAAATGTCAATAAGTTGTAGGCCAGTAACAGGTTCAATTTCAAAGAGTAGGCTGATCTGGCCTGCAGAAGGTAACCAACCTAGCTGAATCGAAAATACCAATATCGCCAGTATTCCTAGCCAAAAAACGGGGATTGAATAACCCAGCATAGCAACAGTTAGAATTAAATTATCAGGTAACTTTCGATGATAAATAGCAGCACAAAAACCAATAGGAATACCAAAAAACATAGCTACTAGTAACGCAACGCAGGTCAACTCAATGGTGGCGGGCAAACGATTCAGTACTTCAGTAGCGATGGGGAGTTGGCTATTCATCGAATAGCCCATTTCACCATGAAAAAGGTGATTAAGATAACTGAAGTACTGGCTTAAAAGCCCAAACTGCTGATTGTAGTCATTAGCTAAAATGGCTAATTGTTCTGGTGAAGCATTTAATTGTCCAGTTAAATTAATGAGTTGATCGCCAGGAAACAAAAAACTTAAACTGAAAGACAATAATGTAAGCAACAAAATTGTAAAAATAAATAAACTGAGTCGGCGTAGGGTAAATATCAACATGCTAGTTTTTTGTTACCCCATTAAAATCAATTCCACCAATAGCACGTAATAGTTTGCCATTTATATTATTTGAACGAGCTTGAAATCGTTTTGAGTGAGCAATGGGGATTAACGGCACTTCTTCATTAATTAAAGCAAGGGCTTTTGAATATAACACTTTTCTTTTATTGATACTGTTTGTTTGTAAAGCGCGTTTAATGAGCCTGTCAAATTTTTCATTGCACCAAAATGTTCTATTACTTCCCGTTATTGCTGAAGAGCAGCTGAGCATTGGTGAAAAAAAGTTATCAGGATCAGGGTGATCAGCAGACCAACCTAAAAGAACACTTTGGTGTTCGCCATCTGTAATTTTACGTAAGAAAGTTGACCATTCGTAACCTGATACTATATCAACTTCAATGCCTATTTTTTGTAAATCTGCTTGAATGAGCTTTGCCATAGTCACAGCATCTGGGTTATATGAACGTTGCACCGGCATTGCCCATAAATCCATAGAAAATCCATCGCTATAACCCGCTTCAGATAATAGCTCTTGTGCTTTATTTATTGAATATTCTTGGCTTGATATCGTTTCGTCGTAAGCCCATGAAGAGTTAGGTATTATACCGTTAGCTATTTCGGCCTGCCCAGTATAAACCGCGTCTAAAATAGCTTGCTTGTTAATAGCGTAAGACAATGCTTTACGCACTAACGGGTTGTTAAATGGTGGCTTTGCGGTATTAAAACCTAAGTAGCCAACATTAAAAGCAGTAACCGACTCTAATATTAAATTATCATGTTGTTTTATTTTTTCGTGGGCAATTGGGTAGGCGATAATATCACACTCGCCAGCTAGCAACTTGGTTAGTCTGCCGGTGTCTCTTGGCGTAATATCAAAAACCAATTGTTTAATTTTTGATTTTCCTCGCCAATAATTTTCATGCGCTTCATAGCGAATAAATGAGCTAGAACTATACCATTTAAACTTAAATGGTCCTGTACCAACAGGCAGCATATCTATCTCTTGCATGGTATTGAGTTGTAAAAGTTGATCAGCATATTCTTTTGATAAAATAACCGCAGAATCACTACCAATGTTCGCCAGAAAAGAGCTGTCAGGGCGAGTTAATTGAAAGCGCACAGTATGCTCATTAATTTTTTCTACGCTACTAATTAACTCTGCTAATTGTGCATTTTGAAAAAAAGGGTATTTACCACCCGAAACTGGATGATATTCATGGTTTACATCCAACATGCGACTGAAGCTAAAAATAACATCATCGGCGTTAAGCGCTCGTGTGGGGGTAAAGTATCGAGTTTGGTGAAATTGCACATCTTTGCGAAGATAAAAAGTAATCATTTTACCGTCGCGTGTTACATGCCAAGATTTAGCAATTGCCGGAATAATAGTATTGTCTGTAGGATCAAACTCAAGCAGGCGATTATACAGCTGATTCGAGGTTGCATCGATTGTAGTACCTGAAGAAACCGTTTGAGGGTTAAAGCTTTCTGGCGAGCCTTCACTACAGTAAATAATACTCTCTTTACTTAAAGAGAGTGTTTCATTTGTATCGCAGCCAGCAAGAAAAGCGAGCAAAGACAATGCGAAAAAATTGTAAAATGTTTGAGTAGAGAAAGCCATAGCCAATCTTTATTCTTCGTCTGCACTACTTGGATCGAGTAGATTATATTTTTTTAAGTAGCCTCTTAATTGATGATAGGTTAATTCTAAGGCATCTGCGGTTTTCTTTTGATTATATTGGCAATTAGCCAAAGCAGATTTGATCAAATCAACTTCATAATTCTGTGATAAATCTTTTAACGACAGTGGAAATTGCAGTGAAGCAGCATTAATTGCTAATGGCTTTGTTTCGGCTTTAGTCTGAGGTTTTGACTCTGTCGATGCTTCTGCTACTTCTACTTGAGGAGCCGTCTTAATTCTATCCTGTGTTTTAATACGTTTTGAAGGGCGATAAGGCGACTCAAAGGGATCAATAATTAATTCATGCACAGGTAAATGAGGATTATTGCAACGATAAACACTTCGCTCTACTACATTTTTTAATTCGCGAATATTACCTGGCCACTGGTATTCAAGTAAGGCACGTTTGGCTTTTTCTGTAAAACCACTAAACAGCTCAAACTCAAGCTCACGAGCCATATTAATGGCGAAATGTTCAGCTAAAACCAAAATGTCGTCTAATCGCTCACGCAATGGCGGCAGGGTAATAACATCAAAAGCTAACCTATCAAGTAAATCTGCACGAAATTCGCCAGCAGCGGCCATTGAAGGTAAATCTTCATTTGTAGCAGCCACTAGGCGAGCATTGGTTTTAATGGTTCTTGAACCACCAACACGTTCAAACTCGCCATATTCTACAACACGCAATAACTTCTCTTGTATTAATCCGGTAGTGTTAGCTATTTCATCTAGAAACAAAGTGCCGTTATCAGCACGCTCAAAGCGGCCCTCATGGCGCTTGCTTGCACCGGTAAAGGCGCCACTGTCATAACCAAATAATTCCGTTTCCAATAAATTTTCATTTAACGCGGCACAATTGAGTTTCAAATAGTTTTGATCCCAACGTTTTGACAGGTAATGTAAACGCGCCGCAACGAGTTCTTTACCTGTGCCACGTTCACCAATAATTAGCACGGGTTTACTTAATGGCGCTATTTGTGAAATTTGCTCAAGCACTTCCAAAAAGTTGTTAGATTGACCAATGAGATTATCTTGTTGTTTGAAACGTGTCATTTACTGACCTAATAATTGGTTTTTTTCACTAACAAATAGTGTATTTTATTACTAGCTTAGATAGAAGCCTTTTTTTAATTATTAATAAAGTATTATTAATCAAGATGTTACTTTGATTTTAAAACTTGGCGCAGAACGTGAATAGTAAAAGCTAAGACAATTAAAGTAATTTTTTGAATGAGGAAGTAATTATGGGTGTTTTTTCAAGGTTTACGGATATCATTAATTCTAATATTAACAACTTATTAGACAAAGCAGAAGATCCTGCAAAAATGGTACGCTTGATCATACAAGAAATGGAAGATACGTTAGTTGAAGTTCGCTCTTCATCAGCAAAAACTTTAGCAGATAAGAAAGATTTATCACGCCAAATAAGTCGATTTGAAACAGATGCTACGCAATGGCAAGAAAAAGCTGAATTAGCTTTAAGCAAAGATCGTGAAGACTTAGCGCGTGCAGCATTAATGGAAAAGAAAAAATGTGCTGAAAATGCAGCAGCATTAACTGATGAATTATCACATGTAGATGAACATATTGCTAAGTTGCAAAGTGAAATTTCACAGCTTCAAGATAAGCTAGCCGATGCTAAGTCTCGTCAAAAAGCGATTATTATGCGCGAAAAAACAGCTCACTCGCGTTTAAAAGTTAAAAAGAATATTGATAGTGATCGTGTGAATGACGCCTTAAGTCGTTTCGACCGTTACGAACGTAAAATTGATGATATAGAAGCACAGGTAGAGTCTTATGATATGGGTAGCAAGTCTTTAGCCGATGAAATTGCAGATTTAGCATCAGATGATAAAGTTGATGATGAATTAGCGCAATTAAAAGCTAAAATGAAATCAGAGCCTAAAACAAAATAATTAGACGATAGCTATTTATTACCTGCGTCAGACAACATTAAAGGAGAGTTATTGTGGATGAGATTATCATCGCCCCAGTTATTATATTTATGGTTGTAGTAGCGCCTATTTGGTTGATATTACATTATCGAAGTAAACGCCAAATTAGTCAGGGTTTCAGTGAAGAAGAGTATATTCAATTAACTGAGTTATCGGCACTGGCTGACAAAATGGCAGACAGAATTAAAACCCTTGAAGCTATTTTAGATGCTGAAACACCGGAGTGGAGAAATAAATTATGACCAGCAAGCCCCGAGGTGAGTTATATAGAAATGCGAGCCAAGGAAAATTAGCGGGTGTTTGTGCAGGCATTGCCGATTACTTTGGTTGGGAATCATGGTTAGTGCGCATATTGGTTGTTTCAGGTGTGTTGCTTGGCATGGAGTGGTTTATTGTTATTTATATTGCTGCTTGGTTTATTCTAGATAAAAAGCCAGCCAATTTAAGTCATGCTCACAAAGGCAATTTTGCACAAGGGAGCCAATACCAGTCTGAGAATAAAACCGGTTCGCATCATACTAATGATGAAGATGACATAACCAATGAGTCGATTAAAGTGAAATCTCGTATCTGGCAAGCCGGGGAGCCGCCAAAACAAGCATTTCATGATATTAGACGAAAGTTTCAAACTTTAGAGTTAGAATTACAAGTGATTGAACGTTATGTAACCTCGCCTGAATTTACCGTTTCTCGAGAAATAAATAAGCTATAAATTAAAGCGGCCTAGCCGCTTTTTTTAATACCTAAATTATGAAAACTATTAAAATATTGCATGAATTATTACTATATAAGTTACAAGCAGAAGGCTGGTTTAAAACCTTTTAAAGCTTGTATAAACGATAATATCGACTTATAACATAAGTTATTCAAGTCATTTTTTTTAACTATTTATTGCTGCAATTGTTAAAAAAATTATTGTTATTTATATCTAAAAGTAAGTACGCAATTTAAAATATCGCTTGTCATTTTACTGTGCATCAGTAATTCTTATTCCCTTCAACATATTGAAAAACATAAAAGATAGTAACCAAGCATGGCATTTATTAATAAAGCGAAGTTAGATAAGTTAAAACAAAAAGCTAGCGACATTGTTAATCGTTCTATCGATCAACATATTACGCTAGCTGTAACAGGGCTTAGCCGGAGCGGTAAAACTGCTTTCATTACTTCTTTGGTAAATCAGCTATTGAATGAGGGGAATAACTCTCAGTTAAGTTTTTTTAATGTTGTTCATCAGGGGCGTTATATTGCCGCTAAACGTGTGCCTCAAAAACATTTACATATTCCACGATTTGAATATGACGGGGCTTTATCTGCTTTATGTCAATCACCATCAAAATGGCCTAAACCCACCAATGGTATCAGCGAGTTACGACTAGCAGTGCGTTATCAACCGAAAGACTCAATCTTAAAATACGCTACAGAGTCAGCAACACTTTATATCGATATAACAGATTACCCAGGAGAATGGTTGCTCGATTTGCCGATGTTATCGCAAACGTTTGAAGAGTGGTCAAAACAAACAACTGCACTGCTAATGCAAGCGCCTAGAAATGAGCACGCAAAAGCATTTCTAGATAAATTAGCCGAGTTTGATCCGTTCGCCAGTGTCGATGAAGCAGTTTTAGCGCAATTATCGCAAGAGTACACTGATTTACTGTTACTTTTTCGCCATCAACTAGGTTTATCGGTTATTCAACCTGGGCGATTCATTCTTCCGGGCGAGCTTGAAGATGCGCCAATTCTACAGTTCTTTCCTTTTAGTGGTTTTGATGAAATCGACAGTAATGAATATCAAAATGCTAAAGACGACTGCTATATCGGTATGTTACGTGCAAGATACATTGAATATAAAGAACGTGTTGTAAGGCGTTTTTATAAAGAACACTTTGTTAATTTTGACCGCCAAATTGTGCTTGCTGACTGTTTAACGCCGCTTAATAAAGGCCCAGAGAGCTTTGCGGATTTACAAAATGCTATCGCGATGATCATGGAAAGCTTTCAATATGGTCAATCGAGCTTATTCTCGCGCTTATTTTCGCCAAAAATTGACCGACTACTTTTTGCGGCAACTAAGGCCGACCATGTAACACCTGAGCAGCATGAAAATTTGGTGTCATTACTGAATAAACTGGTTTTTCAAACCAAACAAACGTTAAGTTTTGATGCCATTAAAATGAAAACAATAGCTATTGCCTCCATTAAGGCGACAAAAGTAGGGAAAAGCCAATATCAAGGACAGAACATTCCAGTGATAAAAGGGAGACAGTTGAGTAATGACAAAATGCTCACACTATTTCCAGGTACTGTTCCTGCAAGCATTCCCACCCTGGAGTACTGGCAAAAACAAGCTTTTAACTATATTGCTTTTGCACCAATAGAGTCGGCGAGTATTGACGAGTGTTTACCGCACCTTCGCATGGATCAAATGTTGCAATTTTTGCTTGGAGATAAATTAAAATGATAGAAAATAAAGAAAAATATCAACAGCAAATACTGTTCGACACACTCGATGTTGTTGAAAGCGCCATAAAAGAAAATACCCCGCAAATTGTTGTTAATGAAGAAGACTGGGTAAGTGATGAGCACATAGAAAAAGTAGAAGATACTGTTACAACTGAAATAGAAAAACCAAGCTGGTTATGGCGAACAATTGGATTAGTATTTATTACCTTAGTTGGGGTTGAGACCGTACAGTTTTTCATTAATGGCTTTAGTCAATCACCACTTATTGCTAGCTTATATGCCGTACTTTTGGGCGGATTATCAGTAGTTTGTGGTCGTACTGCTTGGCGAGAGTATGCAGGGCTCAGACAGTTCAAATATCAGCAGAAGCTTAAAAACAATGCGCAAGAAATTGTTAATAATGAATCAGACTTAGATGCAAAAACGTTATGCGATAAAATCTCTAAACGCTTACCGGGAGACTTAGCTGAGTTCGATCATAGTTCATGGCATAAATTGAACCTTGAAGAATATAGCGATGCAGAAATAATGCAGCTATACGAGCGAAATATCTTATCTCAGGTTGACCAAAAAGCATTAAAAGAAATTGCAAAATTCTCCTCTGAATCTGTGGTGTTGGTCGCATTAAGTCCTATTGCTATTATTGATATGTTACTGATGCTATGGCGAAATTTTCGGATGATTAATAAAATTTCTGCCTTGTACGGGCTTAAATTAGGCTACTGGAGTCGCATAAAGTTAATTAAGCAAGTTTTTATAAATATGGCCTATGCTGGCGCGAGTGAGTTAGTGGCAGATTTAGGAGCAGACTTGTTAGGTGTAGAGTTATTAGGCAAACTATCAGCGCGCATGGCACAAGGGTTAGGTGCGGGAATGTTAACGGCAAGATTAGGACTTAAAGCTATGCATTTATGTCGACCGATTCCTTTTTCAGATGATGCACCTAAATTAGCGCATATACGTCAAGAAGTGGTTAGCCAAGTACAATCACTAGTGAATAAAAAATAAATTAGCCATTGAAAATAAAGCAATTTTTTGTTTTTGTACATTTTCATGTAACACAAATTTTACACATTTAATGTTCTGGTTGAAAAGTAGACACTTAGCAAGTAGTGCTTTTTCTACAGATGTTGCCTTACTATTGTGACAACTAAATAGTTTAGATATCAAAATAAAATTAATAATAAATTTGATATCAACAAGTAAGGTTAAAAATGGCTAAGGTAACTAAATACGTCTCAAAAGTTGCAGATGAACATGGCAATATTGCATGGACAACAGCGGAAAACAAAATATGGCAAGCGTTGATAACTCGTCAGCTTTCTACGGTAAAAGACACCGCTTGTGACGAGTTTAATGAAGGGTTAACTAAACTCAACTTACCACTTGATAGAATTCCGCAATTAGCAGAAGTCAGTAAAGTTTTACAAGCAACCACAGGGTGGAGCTGTGAGCCTGTGCCCGCTTTGATAGGTTTTGGTGAGTTTTTTAGATTGCTATCAGAACGAAAATTCCCTGTTGCTACATTTATTCGCTCGCAAGAAGAGTTCGATTATTTACAAGAGCCTGATATTTTCCATGAAATCTACGGTCACTGCCCACTATTAACCAATGAATCGTTTGCAAATTATACGCAAGCCTATGGCATGATGGGATTAAATGCCTCAAAAGAAGATCGCGTATTTTTAGCTCGACTTTATTGGTTTACAGTGGAGTTTGGTTTATTAGATACCCCTAAAGGTTTACGCGTTTACGGTGGTGGAATTTTGTCTTCACCTAGTGAAACTGAATACGCATTAAATGATAAATCAGTAGAAAGAAAACCTCTCGATGTTTTAGATGTGCTTCGCACACAATATCGTATTGATATTATGCAACCAGTTTATTTTATGCTGACTAAAGTTAGCGACTTAGATGATATACGTAAATTAGAAGTAGAAGACATTATGGCGTTAGTAGAGCAGGCTAAAAAGATTGGTCTACATCCAGCAAAATTTGAATTAAAAGCAAGTTAAGGAAATATTATGAGTGGCGAATTATCAAATCAACAATGTGAAGCATGTCAGGTCGATGCACCTAAAGTTAGCGACGACGAATTAGCAAGTTTATTATCTCAAATACCTGACTGGGTTCCTGAAGTTAATAATGGCGTTATGATGCTTGAACGCGTTTATAAGTTTAAAAACTATAAATTAGCGTGGGCTTTTGCAAATAAAGTTTCTGAATTAGCAGAGCAAGAATTTCATCACCCAGCCATTTTATTAGAGTGGGGTAAAGTTAAAGTTACTTGGTGGACCCACGCAATTAAAGGGCTACACAAGAATGATTTTATTTGTGCGGCAAAGACTGATCAACTTCTGTAACGTTTACTTACAACAATAATACTAAGCCTCCTATTACAGGGGGCTTTTTTTTGTTGTAAAAATTAGTTTACAATAGCGCTATTAGATTTTGATGTTTGCTGAGGTTAATAAATGCGTTTAGAAATTGGTTGCCATGACCGAATCGGTATTGCGCAAAGTGTGTTAGCGATATTTGTTGAACGTGGGATTGACCTACGAGGTATCGAGGTTAAAAGACCGGGGAAAATTTTCATTAACATTCCTGATTTAGAGTTTTCAGAATTGCAAAGCTTTATGCCGCAGCTGCGTTTAATTGACGGTATTATTGACGTTAAAACTACGCCTTATATGCCATCTGAGCGAGAGCGCAATGAATTTGAAACATTAGTCAAAACCTTCCCTGATCCTTTTATTTCGGTAGACAATAAAGGACAAGTACGGGTAGTAAATAACATTGCAGCACAAATAATGTGTGAATCGTTAGAGCATATTATTGGCGAGCATGTTGGTCAATGGCTGAAGGGGTTTAATTTATCGCGCTGGCTTGATGGTGAAGAAGTGTTAGCT
The DNA here is from genome assembly GCF_057550865.1 of Colwellia sp. NW0002-52-1. Classification (NCBI taxonomy): domain Bacteria; kingdom Pseudomonadati; phylum Pseudomonadota; class Gammaproteobacteria; order Alteromonadales; family Colwelliaceae; genus Colwellia; species Colwellia sp. NW0002-52-1. The sequence continues at coordinate 112,262 of NZ_BAAJLU010000004.1, forward strand.
CAAACCCGCAGGGTTAAATTTCAAGACGATGATTTTGTAGCTGATATTATCCCAATTCATATTGCTGATGGTGATGAAAAGCATGTGCTTGCAGGTGCGGTTATCATATTAAAATCAGAAGCTAGATTAGGTCAGCAAATTAGTGTTTTTAAAAAGGCTAATGAGAATGACTTTAATGGCATTCAAACTAACAGCAGTGCTATGCGTAAATTAATTCGCGAAGCAAAACGTATGGCCTTACTTGATTCTTCAATGCTGATTGTTGGAGAAACAGGAACAGGTAAAGAGTTATTGGCTCGGGCCTGCCATGCTGCTAGTGATCGTGCCGATAAACCTTTTATGACCTTAAGTTGTGCAGCATTACCAGACGATGCCGCAGAAACAGAGTTATTTGGTGCTGGAGCTGCAGGTCAAGCTAATAGCAAGCGCGGCATATTTGAATCAGCTGATGGCGGCACTATATTTTTTGATGAAGTTGGCGAAATGTCGGCTAAATTACAAACCAAAGTACTCAGAGTTATCCAAGACGGCACTTTTAGACGTATTGATGATGAGCAAGAAATTAAAGTAAATGTTCGCATTATTGGGTCAACAAATCGTGATTTACTTAATATGGTATCACTAGGTGAGTTTAGAGAAGACCTGTATTATCGCTTGAATGTTCTAGGTCTTAATATTCCATCATTACGAGAACGTCGTGCCGATATTGTGCCTTTAGCGGAACTTTTTGTGGCTAAATTTGGTCAACGTATTGGTAAAACACATATTTCATTTGACGCAGAGTGTCTTGAGTTTATTGAGCATTACCCATGGCCAGGTAATGTTAGGCAACTTGAAAATGTATTGATACGAGCCGTGTCATTAATAGAAAACAATATTATTATGACCTCGCATTTACAGTTGCCTGCTTATACGCGAGAACACGGTTATCTTGAGCAAGATTTTGAAGGAACATTAGATGCGGCAGTGAAAAATTTTGAAGCTGACTTATTGCGTAAACTTTATCCAGCTTATCCAAGCACAAGACAGTTAGCGAAAAAGTTAGGGCTTAGTCATACGGCAATTGCTAATAAATTACGTGACTACGATATCAACAAAAAAACCGTTAAAATATAATGTAAATATGCCAATATTGTTCATTAACGTATTGGCGTTTTTTAAAACTACTCGAGTATTATAAATGAAATTATATGGCTATTGGCGCTCTTCTGCCGCATATAGAGTTAGAATTGCTATGCACCTTAAAGGGCTAGCATTTGAATCGGTTCCAGTACATTTAGTAAAAGACGGCGGTGAACAACATAAAGATGCTTATACTGATTTGAATCCAACACATTTAGTACCCACGTTAGTTGATGAAGATGTTAAGTTGCACCAATCAATTGCCATAATAGAGTATCTAGACGAGAAATTTCCTTCAGTTGCTGTTTACCCTGAAAATATCGTGACTAAAGCAAAAGTAAAAGCGCTTGCTTTAGATGTAGCCTGTGAAATGCATCCCGTTAACAATTTGCGAGTACAACAATACTTAGTAAACAGCTTTTCGTTGCCAGAAAGTGATAAACTTATTTGGAGCCATCATTGGATGAATATTGGTTTTACCGCTATTGAGAAACAATTGGAGCATAATGCTGGTCAATATTGTTTCGGCGATAACATTACAATGGCTGATATTTGTTTAGTGCCACAAGTATATAATGCCAATCGATTTAACCTTGATATGAGCAAGTTTCCAAATATATGTCGAGTAGTCGACAATTGTAATAAGCACCCAGCCTTTATTGCGGCACTTCCTGAGAATCAGGATGATGCACAGAAATAAAGCTAATTTAATTAACCAGTTAACGATATAAACTTATTATTCTTCATTCACTTTTTCAATAAACAAGGGTTATTATGTCAATTCAACATACAGAAGAAAAACAAACACCTTGGGCTGTTATTGCAATAATTATAGCTGCGATTATCGCCTTCGTGATTTACTACTATGTTATTTCAGCCGATAAAAGCGATACAATCGAAGCAAACACTACGGCTGTAATCGAAACGGTTGAAGAGCCGATCAAAGTGCCAGAATTACCGCCTGAAATAATTGAGCCAGAGCTCTCTACAGATCCAATTGAAGAAGAGACAGTAGATATTGAGCCAGAAATAATTTTACCTACCTTAGATGAAAGCGATACTTGGTTTAGTGCAAAGTTACCTGAATTAACTTGGCGAAAAGAGTTACTAAAACTGGTAGTAACAGACGATATGATCCGCCGATTTGTGGTGTTTACTGATAACTTCAGTCAAGGCACTTTGGCTTACGAGCACACACCGTTAGTTACACCAAACACAAAGTTTACCGCCTTAGAGCAAGAAACAGAACAAGGCACACAATGGCAATGGGATGAATCTAGTACTCGTCGCTTTAGCATGTACGTTGATCTTCTGCGTTCAATGGACAGTGAAATGCTGGTGCAATGGTATGGTGAATTAAAGCCGCTAATTGACCAAGCTTATGCCGAGCTAGGCTACCCAGAGGAAGACTTCACCGATAAGCTGCAGAATGCGATAACCAAGGTTTTAGATATGGAAATTCCTAAAGCTCAGCTCGAATTATCACGCCCTAGCGTTATGTATAAATATAAAGATGAGTCATTAGAATCATTAGACGATGCAGAAAAATTACTATTAAGATTAGGCAAGGAAAACTTACTTGTGATTAAATCGGTAATGCTTGAGATTAATGAAAAATTAGCTAGATCACGTTAAGTTGGCAAAGCAACAGATGAAGAAATTAATATTACCAACCGTACCAGCATGTATTGCTACAAGACATTATGGCGTGTTAAGTAAGCTTGCAAGTCAAATAATGCTGCGCTGTGGTTGGCAAATTAGTGGCGAGTTACCTCAGCATCCTAAGTTTATTCTTGCGGTAGCACCTCATACTTCAAACTGGGACTTTTTTGTTGGTATTGCTGCAATGTTTACTTTAAACCTTAAGGTATCCTTTTTGGCAAAAGGCAGTATTTTTCGTTGGCCGATAAAGTCTTTATTAAACAGCATTGGTGGGATTGGTGTTGATCGAAACCATAGCCACGGTGTTGTTGGACAAATTGTTAATGAATTTGAATCTAATGAGCAATTCATTCTAGGTATAGCGCCGGAAGGTACACGAAGTAAAACAGTTGAGTGGAGAACTGGTTTTTTACATATTGCTAAACAAGCAAATGTGCCAGTAGTGCCGGTGAGTTTTGACTTTGCTAAGAAAGAAGTGAGATTTCACCCCGCAGTAAAAATAACCGGTGACATAGCTCAAGAATTAATTGAATTTAAGCAAGTATTTTCAGGTGTTTGTGCAAAAAAACCACAAGCAGTTTAAAATTAGCAACTAGCGCTTGCAACGAAGCGTTTGTTTAGCGATAATTCGCGCCGCGTTAAAGAGATTGTTTTAGCGCTACTATGGTGACCCTTTTGGTCCCTCCGCAATGATACTCTGTGAACTCGGCCAGGTCCGGAAGGAAGCAACCGCAGCAGACGACTCATGTGCCGGAGTGTTGGCTATTAGGGTTGCCACCCAATCCCTTTCTCCGTAACAATAATCTCTTTTTCGTTCAGCAATATTTATTTAACCACATTGTTAAGCACTACTAGTTAATATTTACTACCTTGTTTATTTGCAATTAACTTCTTTAGTTAACCGACTTTAACTGTAGTAAAAACACTTAAACCCTTAAAACCCTTAAAACACTATCGAAATTTGTCATTAAAGATCTGAAATATATACTTTAAAACATAGTTAACCTGAACTCTGGATAAGCAGCACTTGCTCAATGCTCCCTTTTAAGCCATTTTCTGCGTTAAAACGTCGATAAATAGCGCGCTATTCATAAACGTTTTGCCTTGGAAATGGCATAAAATGAAGCATTGATAATATCTATTCGTGATGTTCACCTGGCTATAGCATTTACTTTATTACCTAAGCTTTTGGTTCACTTGAGTTTCAAGCACTCATTATCCAGAGTTCAGGTTAGTTAGTTTGCTTGCTTATTACATGTAAAGGCTTGGTGACATAAGATTAAACATATTTTCTGACATTATTTCTGGCATTATTTTCAACAAAACTGCAGTGGTAACTGAAGACTTAATTTCAAACCCTTCATCTTAACGTTCACGATTCAAATTTAAAGCTGTTGATTTAACAATAGGCGGTCGTAGCGGCTGAACATAACGTGGAAACTAAGTTGTTAGCCCGCTGTACTGCTCAATAAGTTAGTAAAGTAGGAAAGGCGTGTGTTCTCGATATGTTTGGGGCCGAGGATCTGCTGAGGATTAAGAATCATTTGATTTTGAAAGCCAAAATTTAGCGTAAAGGCAAGCTATAAATGAATTGCTATGCTTGCCTTTAGTATCATTACGGTAATTATTTTACCTATAAATAAACCCTCGTTATAAATACATCCAGCTTAATAATAAAGACAGTGTTACCCACATTAAAAGAATCAACGGAATACCAATTCGCATAAAGTCAGAGAACTTATATCCTCCCGCATTCATTACCAATAAATTCGTTTTATAAGCCATAGGTGTTGCATAACTTAAGTTAGCACCAAATAAAACCGCTAAAATGAATGGTTCAGGCGAAAGGTTTAATTGGCTCGCGACAGAAATGGCAATAGGTGTGCCTATTACCGCTGCCGCGTTGTTAGAAACAATATTTGTTAATATGGCTAGTAACAACATTAATGACGCTAAAACACCGCCTGGAGGTAGTCCATATGAAACGGCAACAAAAACTTGTGCAATATATTCTGCTCCACCGGTCATCATCATTGCAGAGCCTAAAGCTAAAGAGGCAGCAACAATTAATATTACTTGGGTGCTAAGTGCCGATGAAGCTTCTTGCCAATCTAAACATTTAGTTAACAAGAGTATTAAAACACCGCAAACAGAGCTGATTTCGATGGGTAAAATGCCTAATGCTGACGATACAACTACTGCCAATAAAGTACCTAAAGCTATAGGGGCTTTACTTGTTTGAGGTAATGATTCTGCGCCATCAATAACTAACAAACCGGGCTTTTCTTTTAATGCGGCTATTTGCTCTATTTCACCTTGAACAAGTAATACATCACCAATTTTTAAACGCGTTTTACCAATACCGTTGCGTCCAATCTCCATTGCTTTACCTGCTCTGTGCAGAGCTACAACGGTAATCGCGTGCTTATTAATAAAGTTGGCTTCTTGTAATGTTCTGCCCTCAATGCCAGAGCCAGCAACAATTACAATTTCAGCTAAAATTTGTTTTTCAGCCTTTAATGGATGATCTTCATCAACTTTATGTTGCCCAGAGAACAAGGTAGCGCCAAGCACGGTTTCGTATTCTTTAAGTCTATCGGGATAATCATGTACTTTTAACCTATCGCCAACAACGAGGACTGTGTCAGGCAAAGGTACAATATTACGGTTTTCAGGACCGCGTTGAATGCTTTCTATTTTTAATTGGCCATCTGTTAACGCTATGATTTCAGTAATAGTTTTTTCATTACTTGTACTTTCTTCATTTATATTAAGGTAGGCACTGAAAATTCTAGGTGAAGTATCAGGCATAGATGGAGAGCGACTTGGCAGTAATTTAGGCGCAATAATCCATAAATAAGCAATGGCAACAACAGCAGCAATAAGGGCCGGTTGCGCAAAGTCAAAAAGACCAAATTCAGCAGCGCCCATATTTTTAGCAATACTTACAACCAACAAGTTAGTTGATGTGCCTATAGTCGTTGCCATACCACCCACTAATGTAGCAAGACCCATTGGCAGTAACATCGGGGAGGAGTCGGTTTTAGTACGCAAAGATACACTAATTAAAATCGGCAGTAATAGCACTACTACCGGCGTGTTATTTATAAAAGCACTTAATGTTCCGGCTAAAACAAGCGTAATTAGCAAAGACAAAGCCGGGCTGATTTTCCATAATTTAGCTAGATATCGTCCTATAGGTTCTAACGCACCTGTGCGTACTATGCCATGACCGATAATCATTAGTGAGCAAACCGTAACTAAGGCCTCATGCCCGAAACCAAAAAATAAAGCACTGGGTTCAAAATGTACGCCATCAATAGAAAATGGAAAAACGGCAAACATTACCGCTAATATGGCTATTACAGCTAGCGATGAAGTTTCTAGCGGTATATCTTCACGGCGGAATAAATAGAGCGCTAAAACGGTTATCAGCAAAACCGCTAAAGCATGATTGTTAGGGATATCAGGAATATTCAAAGTTATGACCACTTATTTTATATGTTAGGTTATGAAAGCTAGCCGAGAAAATAACGGCATAACAAAATTGAGCGTGAACTAATTATGTTCTTTCATGAATGCTAATGCTTTGGATACCGCAACTTTAACATTGTTTTCCATCTCAAAACGTTCAGATGCTGGTAAATAAAAAGCCATGTCAACTTCATGTCGAATGTAGCGAGTAGGCAGTTGATTCAAAACTACACAAACTAAATCTGCTAAAAATTCAGCACCATAGCTTTCTTCTAGTTTCAATGCCGAAAAATGTTCTGAAACTAACTTTTCGTAATAATTATGAATATCGTCGGGAATGTTCATGTTAATAACTTTTTTTGGTGGTTATATTTTCAAGCCTAATGCTAGTGTAATGAAAACACCAATCTTTTTTTCTTTCTAAGCATTAATTTAAATTGAAAATAATAATTATCAGTCATGTTTTAACGTTTTTCGGCATTTGATATTTCACGTTCAAGTTTAGAAATCGCTTGTCGGCAACGGCCAAGTCGTTGATGGAGAGCAAGAACCTCGTCAGTTAATTGTTTTGATTTTTTTACAGACGCACCATGAAACTGTTTCTCACGAGTTTGTATCATTTCGAGTAAACGTCTTTCGAACTCAATTGTTTCATTGAGTTTATTGTGCAGATTATGACTCGATTGCATTACAGCCTGTGCTGCTTTTTTATAACGTCTAGACTTTATTGCCACAAGCCTTTGGGCTGGCTCTTTATGTAAAGTACCGTTTGCATTTAACGCATTTCTTAACGCGGAAATTTGCTGTTCAATAGTAAGTAAGCGCGTATGCGCAAGCGTGTTTTTATTTGCAGCTAAAAGCCTAGCCAATTCATTAGTTTTATTTTTTACCTCGTCAACATAGGGTTGAAACAGATCACTGTGAGTAAGAAATAATTTTTCAGAGAAAATATCATTTTCTTGAATTATTTTATGATATTTTGAATGTTTATTTTGTTGATCAACAATGTTGGCCTGCACATTAAGCTGATCGAGAATTGCATGAATTTTATTAATTGCATTGAGCATACTTAACCTTTCTAACTAAACCAAGCTTGATAGCCTAAATTAGCCGACATAAGAATAACCACTGTAATAAAAGTAGGGCGTATAAATTTACTACCCAATTTAATGGCCCAATTAGCACCGACCCAGGCACCAAGCATTATGAAAAATCCCATTGAAAGGCCTAATACAAAGTTAACGTGGCCTAGGTAAATAAAAGTTAACAAACTAAAGAAATTACTGACAAAATTTGTCGAACGGGCTAATCCCGAACTAAGTAGAATATCGATTTTATATAAGGCATTTGATGAACTTACCCAAAAGGCACCTGTTCCCGGGCCAGCAAGGCCATCATAAAAGCCTAAAATAAGACCTTGTATTACTTGTTTAATTTTTATAATTCTATTTTTTATCGGTAAGCCTATAACTTTACTGGAAACTGAGCGCGATAATAAAGTGTATACAGCGGTTAATACTACAAGCACTGGAATGTACTTATCTAGAAATTCTACAGATAAAAAATTAACAATTACAGTGCCTAATATAGCGCCAATAGCAGTGGCGACAATAGCTAGTCGCCAATATTTAGGGTTAAAAAGGTTTTTTCGATAAAAAGTAAAAGATGCTGTAAATGAACCAAAAGAGGCAGCAAGTTTATTCGTACCAAGTGCAACGTGTGGTGGTAAACCAGAGGTTAATAATGTAGGCACGGTAAGCATGCCGCCGCCACCAGCAATAGCATCAATTAGCCCAGCAACAAAGCCGACACTACATAAGGTTATCCATAAACTAATGTCTAGGGCAGGATCCATGATCATAGAATATTTTGCATAGTAAATTTGCGGATAACTATACCACAATGCAATCATGAATTTACCTAGATTTCTAACTCAAATTGAGAGTATTTTTCTGCGAAGCAAAGTTTATTTTTGTGTACTTCTGGTTCGAAATTCATCAGCGTATAAAATATTTTTAGATAAATATTCACAAACAGTGTATTTAAATTAAACGGTGAAAGGCCCTGAAATAGGATTGTTGGTGAGATAAAATCACTATTTATTGCCAAATTTGAGCTTGGTTACAAAATAAATGAAAATAAATATCAAAAACTGTTTCAATTTGTTTACGTAAGTAGTTGGTGTCTGTAAGTTATTGTTAATTAGATTAAATGTTGTTTTTGTTGTTTTTTTTATAAATATCTAAAAAAGCTATTTGTTTTTTGTGCTCATTCAATAATCTATAAAACATAAATTACTTGTAAGTTATTGTTTTAGTTTTGTTTGCTTGTGTTTTTTTATTGGCGGTAATCGATTTTAAATACATCGAAGATATGATTTTTAATGAGAAATTGCTTATTTTGTGTACTTTGTTACTTGATTGTTAAAATACGTTTTTTGACTGCCTTTTAATGCCATAAGTGAATTATGTAAATAAAACGTAACTGTTTGTGTTGACCCATTAACAAGATTAAGTTTAATATCTTAGCTGAAAGATTTGGTTTTTAACCGAATTAGTAATTCAACAACAAGACAACATAGTCTTGAAATTAAACACTAGTATCACGAAAGTGGTCCAGGGAGTATATCAATGTATCAAAGTAACAAGCTTACTAAAGCTGTTCGTTTAGCTCTTGTAGCTGGCGCAACAACTACTGTTCTAGCTGCACCAAGTGCTATGGCATTCGCTGAAGAAGCTGCAGCAGAAGAAAAAGGTGTTGAACGTATCCAGGTAACTGGTTCACGTATTCGTCGTTCAGAATTAACAGCTGTAACACCTATTATCGAAATTAGCGCACAAGAATTCGCAATTTCAGGTAACCTTAACATCGAGCAAAAACTTGCTGAATTACCTTCTACATTACCTTCGTTTGGTCCTAGCTCAAACAACCCTGGTGACGGTACAGCTACTGTAGATTTACGTGGTTTAGGTACTTCACGTACGTTAGTTATGGTTAACGGTCGTCGTTGGGTTCCTGCTAACCAATCTGGCGTTGTAGATTTAAACACAATCCCAGCTTCATTAATCGAAAACGTTGAAATCATCACTGGTGGTGCTTCTGCGGTATACGGTTCAGATGCAATCGGTGGTGTTGTTAACTTTAAAATGAAAGATGATTTTGAAGGTGTTGAAATTTCAACGTTATACGATGTAACGACTGAAGGCGATGCTGAGAAATTTAACTTAGATTTAACCATGGGTGGCAACTTTGCTGATGACCGTGGTAACGCAGTACTTTACGTTGGTTACTCTAAGCGTGAATCTTTATTCCAAGGCGACCGTGACTTTGCAAGTGTTGCTTTAACTGAAGGCGATGGCGAGTTAGTTGCTGGTGGTTCTTCAGGTATTCCTGGTACACGTATTTTTGGTGGTCCAACACTGAATACTGGCGCGAATGCTGGTTCAAGCTTAGGTCGTTTCTTACCAGATGGTACTGGCGCACCTTTTACTCTTGAAGACCGTTTTAACTACGCTCCGGATAACTTTTTACAGTTACCACAAGAACGTTTAACAATGAACGCATTCTCTCATTTCTACATTAATGACGAGACTCGTATTTACAGTGAACTTTCTTTCATTCGTAACGAAGTTCCACAAGAACTAGCACCTACACCAGCGTTTACTACTATTGAAGTAAACCCTAATAGTGCATTCTTCGGTGCAGACGTACAAGATGCATTATTAAACAGCGGTGACTTAAACGCAGATGGTAACTACGAAATGTTCGTAGGTCGTCGTATGGTAGAGAATGGTTCACGCCAATCTATCGATACTCGTGACGCAATGCGTTTATTAGTTGGTATCGACGGTTACATTAATGACGATTGGTCATACGATGTTTACTACAGCCGTTCACAACTAGACCACACAACACTTTTAAACAACGATGTTGCAGCTTCACGCTTCAAGCAAGCGCTTTTAGTTAATGACGCAGGCACAGCATGTCAAGATACATCAAATGGTTGTGTTCCATTAAATATTTTCGGTGAAGGCAACATTTCTGATGAAGCTATCGATTTTATTAATATCGGTGCTACAAACGCTACGACACTTAAACAAGAAGTATTCATGGCTACGGTATCTGGTGCATTGCCATTTACTTTCCCAGGTGCTGAAGAGTCAGTTGGTATCGTTTTCGGTTATGAAAAACGTCAAGACGAGTCAACTTACCGTCCAGATGAGTTCTTAGCAGCAGGTGATGTACTAGGTTTTAATGCGGGTGAAGCTACTGTTGGTGCATACAGCTCTGATGAAATCTTTACAGAATTTTCAATTCCATTAATCAGCGGTAAAGAATTTGCTGAAGACTTAAGCCTATGGGGTGCAGCACGTTTTGCTGATTACTCTAACATCGGTCAAGTTTCATCATTTGCTACAGCGATTAACTGGGCACCAACAGACTGGATCAGCACTCGTGTTGGCTTCCAATCTTCAGTACGTGCTCCAAACGTATCTGAGTTATTCTTAGGTGCATCAGCTGGTTTCCCTGGTGCGGTTGATCCATGTGCTGCTGACGGTTACAAAGCTGGTATTACTAGTGACGCATTATGTCTTGCTGACGGCGTTGCAGCTGACCAAATTGGTGTATTCGACCAAGCTAACGGTCAAATCGAAGGTTCTTTCGGTGGTAACTCAGAGCTTCAAGAAGAGACTTCTGATACCTTAACTGTTGGTATTGTTGTTCAACCATTTGAAGGTTTAGATTTCACAATCGATTACTTCAAAATTGAAATTGAAGATGCTATTTCTGTATACGGTGTAAATAACACGCTTGACGTTTGTTACAACGTTGTTAAAGATGCATCTCATGAAACTTGTCAAAACATCAGTCGTCGTGCAGACGGTAACGTTAACGTTGTTAAATCATTGAATGCAAACATTGCATCAATTGAAACAAGCGGTGTTGATTTTAACGTAACTTACAACACTGAACTTGATTTTGGTTTGTTTGACAGTGGTTCTGACTTGAACATTCAATTCCGTTCTACATTCCTAGATACGTCTGACGTAGTTCCAGTTGTTGGTTTAGATACTATCAACGAATGTGCTGGTTCATACGGTAACACTTGTGGTAACCCACAACCTGAGTTCCAAGCTAACACACGTGTTAACTGGACAAATGGCGACTTAACATTATCTGCATTAGTACGTTACATCGGTTCAACTGATGATGACCAACTAATTGGTGATGACCCAATTCAACGTAGTGACTTAGTTGTTTCTGAAATTGATTCAGCTCTATATGTTGATTTAAGTGCTAGCTACTTAGTTAACGAAAACTTAAATGTTAACTTTGGTGTTAAAAACGTATTTGATGAAGAGCCTACTGCTTTAGGTGAGTCTCAATCACAAGCTAACACATTCCCAGAAACGTATGACGTTATTGGTCCACGTGTGTTCTTAAGTGCTTCTTACACGTTCAATTAATCACTAATTAAAACTAATTTTAGTTTTAATTAAGTGTTAATAAATTAGAAAGTGACCAACATTTGTTGGTCACTTTTTTTTTAATCTAACGTTAGATGGTGTATGGTAATAATATAGATAAAACGCTGCTAAATTACATTTATAAAAATAGATCCTAAAAAATATGCAAAATGTTAGCTGTTCAGATGTAACCACTAAACTTCAACATCTTTTTACTTTATTTCAAAAAGGTCAAACCAGGCTCGTACTTCAAGAGGTAGAAGTATTATTAACTTCTGTTACCGATAATGCCGATCTAATGCATTTGGCGGCTATGGCTCATAAAGCTGAGGGTAACTTTGAAAAAGCAATAAACTATTTCACTAAATCATTAGCGATTAATGATAACCAGCCGCAAGTTCATAACAATATTGCGAATACTTATAAACAAAAATTGAGCTGGGCTTTGGCCGAAGTTCATTACAACAAAGCAATTAAACTCCAGCCTCAATATATTGATGCAATTAAGAATCTTGGTTTATTGTATTTAAATAATCAAAGATATAAAGAAGCAAAAAACAGTTTTCTACAAGTTATAAAACTATCAAAAAGTGATGCTTCAGCATACACATCATTAGGTAATATCTGTAAAGCCGAGCAAAATTTTCCTGCTGCTATTAGTTACTATAAACAAGCGTTAAAAATAAACCCTCGCTATGTAAATGCTTTACATAATTTAGGTATAGCTTATCGAATGTCTGGTGAATTCGCTGAGGCTATTCGCTGCTTCAAACAAGCTAAAACGATTGCACCTAATATTGCTGAAATCGACTTTAATGAAGCTAACACTCAGTTTGATCTAGGTAATTACCCTGAAGCAGAACAGGCTTATTGGACAGCTTTGCGAAAAGCACCTGACAACTGTGAAATTCATGAAACATTAAATGAATTTTATTGGCAAACCGATAAAAAAAGTGAATTTGGAAAAAGCTTTAACCAAGCAATTAATTATTTACCTAATAATTTGTCACTACGCTATTCATATGCAGAAAGTTTGTTTTCTTCAGGAAATAAAGCACAAGCAACTAAGGTAATAGATGAAGCGCTAAAGCTAGATACAACACCAGAACTTCTTCATTTAAAGGGGAAGTTAGTTGCCTCAAAAGGAGATCTCAAACTCGCAATATCGCTAATAGAGTCCTCTTTGAATAAGAACTATAAGCTCTCTAATGCTCTAGATTTAATTGAGCTATTAATTATTGATATTGATTACAGTAAAGCTCTTCATCATATAAGCCATGCTGAAAAAATAGAGCCTAATAACCAGTTGCTTATCGCTTATAAAAGTATATGTTGGAGACTCACTAGCGACCATAGATACGAATGGCTAATTGATTATCAAAAGCATATACAGACCTATGAAATTCCCGTTCCTAAAGGTTACAGCTCAAGAGCTATGTTTCTAGATGAATTAGCGCCAGCGTTATTGTCAATGCATCAAACGCAGCATGCGCCATTAAAGCAAACCTTAAAATTTGGCACGCAGACTCCGGGCAGACTTTTTTATCAGCCGATTAAACCAATTGTTGATTTAAAAAATGCATTTGAAGAAATTGCTTTAGAATATATATCTTCATTGCCTGATGATGACAGTCACCCACTTTTATCAAGGAAAACCAAGCAAATTAATTTTGCTGGTTCTTGGTCTGTAAAGCTAAATCCTAATGGCTATCATGTAAACCATGTACACCCTAAAGGCTGGATAAGTTCATCATTCTATGTAAGTGTGCCTGAATTTTCGAACTTCCCTCAATCAAATGATAATGCTGGTGCGATAAAATTTGGGGAAAGCTCGATGAATCTAAAAGAAAGAGAAAAAATAGCTAGAACGGTGACTCCAAAAAATGGCTTAGTCGCTTTATTCCCTTCATATGTTTGGCATGGAACGATTCCATTCAATGGGCCTAACGACATAGTGAGATTGACTGCACCATGTGATATAACACCGGGAGAGCGCTAGTATGCAGGATACAGAAGCATGGTCATTATATTGGCAGAACAATCATCAAGAAAGTTGCATTACACCATGTAATGAAACTGACAGCACTATTCTTATTGATATTTGGCAAAAGTTTGCATTAGAGCTAAAACCAAATATTGAGTTACTAGATTTAGCAACGGGTAACGGCAGTGTTGCAAGGCGCTTAATTAGTTTTAATAAACACCTTAAAGTAACAGCAGTAGACCAAGCTAGTATAGACCCAACAAAATATGTTGATGACAACATCTTGCTAGATAACATTCAATTTGTTGCGGATGTAGACATTGAAAAACTGCCATTTGAGCAAAATATGTTTGATGCAGTGACTAGCCAATTTGGTTTAGAGTATTCAAACCTGAGTTTATCAGTACCAGAGCTAGTAAGAGTATTGAAGCAAACGGGGCGATTCTTATTTGTTATGCATCATGCAGATAGCGAAGTTGTAGGCCCTGCAAAATTAAAAGTTAAAGAATTTAACTTAATTTTTGAAAGCAATTTACTACATGATTTTGAATTGTTTTTATCAAATAATTTAAGCTTAGAAGAATTAAATAAAACAGGTGAAAAGCTGCTAAATAACCCTGAGTTAATTAAAAGCAACGCAATCACAGGCCAAATATTTTCTGCCATTGACAAGCTTATAGTACTTAAAAACCAAAATAAAAACCAAAATGCTGAAGTCTTACTTAATACACTGCAAAATATGACAAACAGAATTGTCGCTGAAAACTCTAGGCTAGAACAATTAATTTCATCATCTTTAACTCAAGTAGAAATAGAAGCGCTGTGCAATTCACTCAAAAATGAGGGGGCAAAGGCGACATTTAAATTAATTACACTAAGCGATAATCAAAGTGTTATTGGTTGGAAAATTAAAGGATATAAGCTATGAGTACTGAAGTAAGCTTATTAAAACAAGTAGATCGAGCGTTTAGTTGTCAGAAAAATCAACAGGGTTTAGAGCTGCTTAGAGCGTATATTGTTAATAATGCTCAAGACACCGAACAACTTTATCGTTTAGCCGTTATTGAAGAGCAAATAGGTCTTAAAGAGAATGCGGCAAGGGCTTATTTGCAATGTATAAACAGTAATAAGCAAAATATGAAAGCATATTTATATGGTGGTTACTTTTTCCAGCAAAATGGGGAAATGGAACGATCATTATCGCTTTACTCACTCGGCGAAAATATCGATGCAAGATTAACTGTGTTACACCAAAATCAGAATGTGTCGTATGAAACAAGGCTTAGATCGCATTCAGCTAATATTGCACTGAGAAATCATTTCACAACACTTCACGCCAAAAGTTTAGAGGGTTTTGATAACAGCGAAAGAATAGTTAATGCTATATGGCCACAAACACATAATAGTGCAATAAACTACTTAACGGCTAATCAACACCCACATCTATTTTATATCCCAGAGTTAGCAGCTAAGCCTATTCATAGTAGTCATAATGTTGACTGGTGCAAATTATTAGAACGAAGCTTCGATGAACTTACTAGCGAGTTCTCTGAGTTGTTGAGTTTAATTGAGCGTAACGGTGTGCCTTATTTGGATGGCAGCTACAAGGCAAAAGGCTTTGAGTCGTTAGCGGGTTCAAAGAACTGGACTGCATTAAATATATTCAAAGATGGTAAAGCCAATGATAATTTGTTGTCTTTAATGCCTAAAACCGCCAGTGTTTTAAATAAGATTCCTTTATATAAGATTGATGAACAGCCATTTGAAGTGTTTTTTTCGCTATTAAAGGCAGGGCAACATATTCAGCCCCACTTTGGGCAATCTAACCATAGTTTAACGGTACATTTACCTATTATTGTTCCTCAAGGGGGATATTTAACGGTGGCGGGCGAAGAAGTCGCATGGCAAAAAGGTAAAGTTATTATATTCGATGACTCATTTATCCATGAAGCAATTAACCCTTCTGATGAAGATCGTGTGGTGCTTATTTTCTCTATTTGGCACCCAGATTTGTCAGAGGCAGAACAAAAAGCTATTTTAGCGAGTTTTCAAGCTCGCCGTGAATGGCTTGACAGTCGTGATCAGCATTTGTCTTGAGGTAACTCATGATAAAATTGACTAAATATTGCTAACTCTTGCTGGTAATGACGAGAAAAGTTTTGTTTATTAGTGTTAATTGGCTGCCTAACTTGTAATTCACTGAAAGTGAAACTATTAACATGTTTTTTGTGAAAATTTAGATAATCGTCGTTCCAGTCTAGATTACAAAATTTAAATATTAACTGCGCTTCTTCTTGAGGGGTGTTTGTTAGCTGATTGTAATTTACATCAATAACTTGTCCTGGAAAGCTATCTCGCCAAAAGTCCATTAATTTGTTTGCTTGGAATATAGCATGAGCAATGTTTTTTAAATTTGCGGCATAGTTATGGTGCGGAGCAAAAGGTTGCGAGAAAATTGATAAAGCAAGATCTTCAGGTGTTCTTCTCATTTGAATAACTTTAACTTGCTCGAAAATAGAAAGTATAGCCCCAACATAACGAAAGTTATGCGGCATTTTATCGACAATGATATCTGCGTTTAATGCTGTTTTAGCGCGGTATGAACTGAGAATATCTTGTTTGTTTTTGCTGAAGAACTCTTGCCAATTAATAGCTGTATTATTTTTCTGAGCATTAACCTTATTTTCTATGAATAGTGCCAATGCTTCATTTTCGCCACTACTTTCAATACTAGGGTGCTGAGATAAAATTCGGTCCATCAGTGTTGTACCAGATCTCGGCATTCCAACAATGAAAATATTGCTAGGGGGGAATTGCGTTGTATCTTCGGAATTGTTAGCAGAGCTTACTTGAGAAAGAAATTTATGATGGTTATTAGCAGCATCATGATCATAAGATAAATTACTCTTACTAATAATATCTTCTTGTAAAGTATTTGCTTTAGTAAAACAACGAAAAGCAAGTGGATATTGAGCAAGCTTTTCATAGGCTTTTGCTAAAATAAATAAATTTTGCTGGTTTTGGTAATTGTTCTCAATTGAGCTCTCTAACAAATGTGAGAGAGAGGCTACTGTTTTTTCATGTTGAGCGCCTATTTCTTGTTTAGCTCCCCATGCAATATAGCTTTCAGGGTTTAATGCTAATGCATTGTCTGCGGCAGCTATCGCAAGTTCTGTTTTATTTTCAAGCCGGCAAATGCGTATTTCAATTTCATACCGAGTCAAACTATTATCACTTAACGCTATAGCTTTGTTTAATTGTAGTCGCGCTTGCTTTACATCTCTGGCAAGTAAATATAAATCAGCGAACTTTAATAAATTAAGGCTAATAACGGGTGTATGTTCAAGAAACTTTTTAAAAGCACTAATCGCATTATCGTACTGTCTTAATTTTGCGTAACAAATAGATAAACTTTTTTGAATTACAGCCTGTTGATTAGATAACATATGACTTAGCCTTAACCATATAGCTATAGCTGCAGCCCAGTTTTCACTTTGCATGTTAGCTTGTGCAATAATTATATCGGTTTGTGGGCTACTCTTTACTGAAGTATTATTTTGATACTTTGTTGCTATCTCTAGTGATAATTTAGGCTGATTAATTTTAAGCGCTAAATGTGCAAATGAATTTATAATTTGCCTATCGTTTGGTAGCATCTCTTTAATATTATTAATTAATTCATACGCTGCTTCAGCTTTATTGGCTGAGTTTAAACACATGGCAAAGTTCAGAGTAATGTCAACGGCATTTGGCTCTTTGGCTAAAGCTTTAGTAAATAAAGAGATTGCACGTTCATATTGTTGTGTCTGAGCATATAATGTAGCTAAACCATAGGTTGCGTCATTACTGTCATACTGACTAATCGCTTTTAAATATGCTTGTTCAGCAACTTCATAGTTTTTTTGTTGATGGGCTAATTCAGCTATGTTTAACGATTCATTTAAAGTCATAAAAGTAATGCTTAGTAGGTGCAAGTCACAAGTGTGACGAACACATAGTGGTTATTTAATATATGCATGTGATAATACAGCAAAATTATACGCTAATAAAAGTGTTTAGCAGTGAAACCTTGAGGTGAAAGATGAAATTGTCTTTTAATAAAACTGATAATAAAGCAAAACTTAGACAGGATTATTTAAATAATGGTTATGTCAAGTTAGAACATGCTTTAACAAATGAAACTGCCTGTTTTATTCATGAAAAAATATCCAATCAAAAACAATGGAATTTAGTATTTAAAAATAAAGGGCTTCATCAAGATTCAAATAGTGCAGACGTTGAAGCTTGGGATGAGGAAAATAAAAAAAATCTCACGAAACTCGTGCACAAACAAGCGGAAAATGCATTTCAATATTTTTATGAAACTATTCCCATTTACGATATTTACTATGACAAATTAATGCCAGGGCACTTTTTTAATGACATTGTTAAATTTTTAAATAGTGAGCCTACTTTAAATTACTTTAGAGAAATACTCGATGCACCTGAAATAAATTTTTTAGACGCGCAAATCACTCGGTTTAAAGCAGGGCATTTCTTGAATTGTCATAATGATGATGTTCATGGTAAAAATAGAGTGGCAGCGTTCGTTATTAATTTAACTAAAGACTGGTCTGTTGATTGGGGAGGGGCACTGCACATACTAAGCAATAAGTCAGAAATTGAAAAAAGCTTCTCGCCTACGTTTAATGAAGTTAATATATTTAAAGTGCCAGTAGACCACCTTGTCGGTTATGTTTCACCTTTTGCAACAGGACAAAGATTATCAATTACTGGTTGGCTTAGAAGTGGTCTGAACCCAAAAAATTTATAAAGCTACAGGTACAAAATGACAATAAAAATAAACAAGATAGCAAATATAGCCGAGTTAAAAAACGAGTTCTCTGAAAATGGTATTGTTAGAGTCTTCAATTTTTTAGAGCAACAAAGCCTAGATGCATTAAAAGTATCAATAGAAACTAAAATTAATTTTGATAATGCCTTTTATTTAAATGGCCAGAACCAAGAGGTTAGTGATGCCGACATAAGGGCATTACCCGCGACAACTCAAAAGAAACTTTATCAAGATATTCATCGGATGGCATCAAACGGCGCAGGTTTCTTATATGGCAGACATAAAATAGATCAGACTTCGTTGGAAGAGGTTTATACGCTACTACAACAGCTTAACGCTGAAGATACTCTTAAGATGCTTAGGGAAATTACTAATTTCTCTGATTTAAAGTATGCCGATGGACAGGTAACAAGGTATCGCCGAGGGGATTTTCTAACTCGCCATCTAGATAATATTCCAGGTGAAACCAGACGCATTGCTTATGTTTTAGGTTTTACTGAAAATTGGCATCCTGATTGGGGAGGTTTACTACAGTTTTTTGAAAAAGACGGCACGCCCATGAGATCTTGGTCCCCAGCACTTAATTCTTTAACATTATTTGATGTTGATAAAGTGCATTCAGTAACTTCGGTGGCACAATTTGCTGCGAAAAATAGGTACTCTGTTACTGGATGGTTTAGAGCTTAAAATTACAGATAATAAAAGTTAAATCCTCCTTGAAACGGCCGAAAAATTGGAGGGTTATTAGAATAGAAACCTCATTTAAACGTAATTTATTTATACAGCCCAGATATTAGTGAAGTTTAATTATTGTTCAATTAAGAGTGAAATTAGCGGTAATAAGTACCAATTCACTAATATCGTTTGACTTACTACGAAAGAGTTAGTAAAACATAGGTAGCACATATTTTTACAATTAAGAGGACTTCTGTAACATTGATAAAATCAATCTTGTTCTTTATTAAATGAATATATTGTTCTATTCTCGTTACGAAAGGCTTATTTTATCCATTAAAAAATAAAATAAGCAGACTTTTGAATGTACTTAGTTGACAGTTAGGCTGTCGTCTGGGAATATTGCATGGTTTTATTCTAAACAAATTAAAACTTAAAATGGCAGATTATTAAATTTGCGTTAACAATAAAGTTTGTTATCAAAATTCAATAGCAATTGGTTGGGAACTATGTCCAAATTAAGCAAGAAAAGCCTTATCGCATCGACGATAATCGGCGCATTAGCATTTTCAGCAAGCAACTTCGCTGCTGCAGACGCATTAACAGATCTACAAAAAGCAGAAGCTCAAATTTTTAAAGCTTCAAGTAAATCACAAAGCAAAATCGACAATATCTATGGTCAAACTCAAGAGCTTTTAGCTGAGTACCGTAATACAGTTGACGAAGCTGATGTGTTAAAAGGTTATAACGATCACGTACAACTTATGGTTGACGATCAAAAAGCCAATATTCAATCTTTACAAAATCAAATTGCTGGTATCGATAAAACCAAGCAAGGCGTAGTGCCATTGATGTACAAAATGATTGACACATTAGACAAGTTTGTTGACCTTGATGTTCCTATGAACATTGATGCACGTAAAGAGCGTATAGCTGGTTTACGTGATGTAATGGGTGACTCAGACGTTTCAGTATCTGAACAATTTCGTTTAGTACTTGAAGCTTACGAGATTGAAGCCAGTTACGGCACTATTTTCGGTGTGTATCAAGGTGAGCTTGACTTAGGTGATCGTATGATTACTGCAGATTTTGTTCACATGGGTCGTATTTCATTTGTTGCTCAATCTCTTGACATGAAAAATGCTTGGGTTTGGAACAATGAAGCACGTTCATGGGAAGCTTTAGGTGACGAGTACTTGAAACCTGTAACCGATGCCGTACGTATGGCTCGTAAGCAATTACCACTTGATTTAGCTAAACTACCAGTATTTGCAGCAGGAGCAAAATAATGAAAAAAGTTATTAATTTCGTATTATTTGCTGCTTCAATGACTGTAGCAGCTTCAGCATCAGCAAATCAGTTAGATGACTTGTTAAAGCAAGTTAAAAATGACCGTATTTCTGAAGCTAAAATCGATAAAAAGCGTGAAGCGGAATTTACTTCTGCACGTGCTGACAAACAAGCTTTATTGAATAAAGCTAAAAAAGATCTAGCAGACCAACAAGCTCGTAATAAGCGTTTAACTAAAGAATATGCTGACAACGAAATTACCTTAGCGCAGAAAGCTGTAGAGCTAGACAACGCTCAAGGTACATTAGGTGAAATGTTCGGTGTAAGTCGTGCAGCTGCAGCTAATGCTTATGGTTCAATCGTAACTTCACTTGTTTCAGCTGAATACCCAGGTCGTGGTGCAACTTTAGATAAAATCGCTAACTCTAAAGCAATCCCTGAACTTGAACAACTTGAAGAGCTTTGGTTTGCACTTCAAACTGAAATGACTCAATCAGGTGAAATTTCTAAGTTTACTACTGAAGTAACTAACTTAGATGGTTCAAAGTCTACTCAGTCAGTAACACGTGTTGGTACGTTCAACTTAGTGTCTGAAGACGGTTACTTAAACTACAACGATGAAGTTGGTCAAGTACAACCATTAGCTAAGCAACCTGCGGGTTACATTGCCGGTGCTGCTGCTTCTTTCTTCGGCGAAACTTCAGGTTACGCTCCTTTATATGTGGATCCTTCACGTGGTGCTATCTTAACGCTAGAAACGCGTAAGAAAACACTTATGGAATTCTACCACGAAGGTAAAGAAGTAGGTTATGCAATCACAGTATTGTTGTTCTTCGGTGTTCTTATCGCATTAGAGCGTATGATTGTTCTTGGTTCTATGAGCTCTAAAATTAAAGCGCAAGAGAAAAACCTTGATCAACCAAACGATAACAACCCACTGGGTCGTTTATTAAAAGTTTACTTTGAAAACAAATCAGTTGATGCAGAAACACTTGAACTTAAACTTGATGAAGCCATACTTCGCGAAACTCCTAAAGTTGACCGTGGTATTAACTTAATCAAAATGTTCGCTGCAATTGCACCATTAATGGGTCTATTAGGTACGGTAATCGGTATGATTATGACCTTCCAAACGATTACATTATTTGGTACAGGTGACCCGAAAATTATGGCGGGTAACATCTCTCTTGCACTTGTAACAACAGCATTAGGTTTGATTTGTGCATTACCACTAATCTTAATCCACAGCATTGTTGCTGGTAAGAGTAAATCTGTACTACAAAAATTAGACGAGCAAAGCGCTGGCTTAATCGCAGCGATTGCCGAGAAGGAGTCTAAATAATGTTATTCCTGATAGAGCTTTGGGAATCTGTCAGGAGTTTTATTGCGACTGGCGGTAACGTATTATACGTTGTTGCCTTCGCTCTCTTATTGATGTGGATAATGATGATAGAACGCTATTGGTTCTTATCAAAAGTTTATCCAAAAATGAAAGACGATATCGTCGGACGTTGGGATGCGAGAGAAGATACTACTTCTTGGTATGCACATCGAATTAGAGATACTTGGATCTCCGAAGCGACAGAACTACTAGAGCAACGCATGCTCACAATTAGAACCTTGGTGGCAATGTGTCCACTAATTGGTTTACTAGGTACCGTAACCGGCATGATCGGTGTGTTTGAAGTAATGGCACAACAAGGTACTGGTAATCCGCGTCTGATGGCGTCTGGTATATCAATGGCAACAATTCCGACAATGGCGGGTATGGTTGCTGCATTATCAGGTGTGTTTTTCAGTTCAAGGTTAGACGCTAAAGTTAAACTAGCAAAGGCTAAACTGGTTGACAGTTTACCTCATCACTAGAGAGATATTCGAATGGCACGTAAACGTATTCGTGAAGACGAAGAAGCAGTAATTGATATGACACCGATGCTTGACATCGTATTCATCATGTTAATCTTCTTTATCGTTACTACTTCTTTTGTAAAAGAAGCTGGTATCGAAGTTAATAAACCAAAAGCGGCAAATCAATCTAAACAAAAGTCAGCTAACATCTTTGTAGCAGTTAAAGATAATGGCGAAATTTGGTTAGACAAACGTCGTGTAGATGTTGAACGCGTAGCGGCCAATATTGAAAAATTATTGGCTGAGCAACCAACTGATGTTGTAATCATTCAAGCTGACAAAGACGCTAAACATGGTGTTGTTGTTAAAGTAATGGATGCAATTAAAGAAGCGGGCATAGACAGAATTTCTATCGCTGCAGCTAAGGGGTAGTTTATGGTTCGCTTTTTAGTATCTATACTACTAGGCGCGGCAGTAACATTTGCTTTGTTTTCTTTTATGGCCTTTCTTGTTTCTAGCGGTGATAGAACCAAGGAAGAAGCCTTAGAGAATATCATAGTAGAAGTTAATACGACGCCACCTAAGTCAGCTGCAGAACGCCGTCAACGTGTTCCGCCGCCGCCACCGCCGCCGCCTAAAACGCCACCTAAGCCTCAAGCTCCTGAGCCTGAGACTAATAACGACACAAGTGGATTAACGTTTAATATGCCTGGTGTTCAATTAGCTGGTGCAAATGCAGGTATGTCTGCTCCTGGCGCTGGTTTTGGCCGCGATGGCGATGCTACACCAATAGTTCGTATTGAGCCTAAGTACCCAATACAAGCTGCTCGTGATGGTAAAGAAGGTTGGGTTACGCTTTCATTTACTATCAACGAAATTGGTGGTGTTGAAGACGTTGATGTTATTGAAGCTGAGCCTAAGCGTATTTTCGACAAAGAAGCTAAACGTGCTTTGCGAAAGTGGAAGTACAAACCAAAAGTTGTTGATGGCAAAGCGATGAGACAACCTGGTTTAACTGTACGACTTGACTTTAAAATGGACGGAGGAAATTAATAATGAATAAGATTTTTTCATCTTTACTGTTAATTATTTCAGTTGTTCTAATTCAATTACCTATTGCTGCATCAGTATCAGCAGCAGGTGCTGAAGATGCAGAAAAGCCAAAGCGTAAAACACAGTTAGTTGGTCCTAGTGTTGGTAAAAAAGTTGCTAAAGCATTTGAATCTTACTCTGCGGATGATATTCCAGGCGCTTTAGTTATTCTTTTAGACATTGATGCTAGCAAAGAATATGACAAAGCTTATGTTGCTCGTTTTATTGCCGTTATGTACGCAAGTATGGGTAATGAAGAAGCAAAAGCGATTGAATATCTTAAGCTTGCAGTAGAGCCTGATATCCTTAACGAAGGAGATCACGGTGAATCAATCAAGTTATTAGCTGATTTGCAAATGCAAACCAAATCTTATGAAGAGGCGCTTGTCAATTATAAGGCTTGGATGGATTTTACGGGTAAATCAGATGGTGATACTTGGACTAAAATAGCGAATGCATATTATGCACTGAAGCAATTAGATAAAATGATTGTGCCAGCGGATAATGCCATTGCAGCTTATGGTGACAAGCAAAACAAAAACCCTTACATTTTGAAAGTTACATCTTATTATGAAACTAAGAAATTTAAGGAAGCTGTTAAAACGCTTGAAACTGTAGTTCAAATCTTCCCAGAAGATAAAACTTGGTGGACTCAACTTGGCATGTTTTATTTGCTAGTTGAAGATTATCAGAAAGGTCTGGAAACATTAGATCTTGCTTATAAACAAGGTTTTCTTGAAAAAGAATCTGAAATCAAAACACTTGCAAGTTTATATTCGCAAAATTCAGTACCATACAAAGCAGCTTTATTGTTAGAGAAGCATATTGATTCAGGCCTAGTAACTCGTGATGATAAGAACTTATCGTCATTAGCGAACGCTTGGCATGCAGCTCAACATATTGATAAAGCAGCGAGCTATTACGGCGAACTAGCTAAAATGACTAACCTTTCTAAGCATTACAGCAAGCAAGGTATGTTACTAAAGCAAGATGAGCAGTTTAAAGCCGCTATTGTAGCGTTAAACAAAGCTTTAGAACTTGGTGTTTCAAATAAAGGTAGACTGTATATGAGTATTGCAGAATCTCACTTTTATTTAGAAGAATATAAACAAGCTTATAAAGCAATTAACTTAGCCATGAAAGACCCTAAGACTCGTAAGTCTGCTAAAGGTTGGGTAGGTTTTATTAAAGACACTGCGCAACGTAAAAATGTTGCAATCTAAGTTTGCTACTTAGTTCCAATAAAAAAGCTATGTATAATAGAAAACTGATTATTTTATTAACCATCCCAAAATAATTGCTTATACAAATTAGACGTTACGATAAATATCGACTATTAATAACCAACTATCCACCAGTTATTCTCATTTGCTCATCCCTAAAAGGATACATAACCTGAACTCTGGATAAGCAGCACTTGCTCAATGCTCCCTTTTAAGCCATTTTCTGCGTTAAAACGTCGATAAATAGCGCGCTATTCATAAACGTTTTGCCTTAAAAATGGCATAAAATGAAGCATTGATGATATCTATTCGTGATGTTCACCTGGCTATAGCATTTACTTTATTACCTAAGCTTTTGGTTCACTTGAGTTTCAAGCACTCATTATCCAGAGTTCAGGTTACATATAAATAAGAGACCACTTAAGCTCTGAAATTGTAAGTTTATTTTAGTCAAATGCAGGCAGTATTTAGCCCGGTAACTTCTATTACCTAGCTTTATATTTACATGTTGTTTAAACAGTTGTTTGCTTTTGCTAGGGTTACTACTAAAAATATTAGCGTAATTATTTATAATGAGTAATGAACTCATCACTATAAGTATTAACGATTTTATCGCTAATACTCTGTTATAAATATCCCCTTCAAATTTATTAATAGAAAAATACTAGATTAAATAAGACTACCTTTTATAGGCACTTTGATTTACAATGCGCGCCGATTAATCAACCTAATGGTATTTTTATGTCAGAAGAAAACTTCAAAGATAGCACCTCAATTATCCATATATTTACAGCTGTTTTGGTTATGTTTGCAGCGCCGCTTTTACCCATGTTAGCTGGTTGGTTTACGTTATTATCAAATTAGTCAAAGGCGTTAATATTTAGGATGAATATACTCGTTGTAGACGACAATGCGATCATATTAAATAACCTTACTGCGCTGTTATCGGCGCACGGGTATTTTGTAAGTACGGCTTGTCATGGTTTAGATGCTTCAGAAGCATTAGTAAATAATAATTTTGATTTGGTTATAATCGACCATTTAATGCCAATTATGAATGGTATCCAATTAACCAAATATATAAGGCAGCATGAAATATTAGCAGGTATTCCTGTGATATTCATGACTACACAAGGCAAAAGCGCTGTGCCTTATCTTTGTGATATTAAAATGTTTGATGCAATTATTGATAAACCTATAGAAGAGCAAAGTTTTATCAATTTAGTAAATGAACTACTAATACCAAATTCTCGCAGTCAGTCACTATAATTTTTCATAGAATTGCTTTATTCTGTAGCTAAAATATCTTTTGACTTATAGAACATGACTGAATCACAAATCAATATACTTAAATCTGCAATTCATACCATTCCTGATTATCCTAAGCCCGGTATTCTCTTTAGAGATGTTACTGGGATTTTAGATAATGCTGAAGCGCTTCAATTAACTATTAATATTTTAGCTGAAAAGTTTAAAGGTGGCGGATTTACTAAAATTGTTGGTACTGAAGCTCGCGGCTTCCTCTTTGGTGCTCCTTTAGCTGTTGCAATGGGTGTTGGATTTATTCCTGTACGTAAGCCAGGCAAACTGCCAAGAGCAACATTTAAGCAAGATTACGAATTGGAATATGGCCAAGACACTTTAGAAATTCATCAAGATGCCTTAAGTGCAAACGACAATGTTTTAATTATTGATGATTTACTTGCAACAGGTGGCACAATCGAAGCGACAACAAAGTTAATTCGACGACTTGGTGCTAAAGTAACCGATGCTGCTTTTGTTATCTCATTACCCGACTTAGGCGGTGAAGAAAAACTTAAAGGCATGGATTTATCTGTGTTCTCTTTATTACAATATGCTGGTGATTAAGGCCGAAAAATGAGCTATCAGGTTTTAGCAAGAAAATGGCGTCCAAAATCCTTTAGTGAGCTTATGGGACAAGAACATATCGTAACTGTTCTTGTTAACGCATTGACTCAGCAAAGGCTTCATCACGCGTACTTATTTACTGGTACCCGTGGTGTTGGTAAAACAACTATCGCCAGAATTTTTGCTAAAAGCTTAAATTGCGATACAGGTATTACTGCAACACCTTGCGGTGTTTGTGATGCTTGTGTTGATATTGATCAGGGTAAATTTGTAGATTTACTTGAGATTGATGCGGCTTCACGTACAAAAGTAGATGACACTCGTGAAATTCTAGACAACGTACAATATGCCCCTACAAGAGGACGCTATAAAGTCTACTTAATTGATGAAGTTCACATGCTTTCTAAAAGCAGTTTTAATGCCTTATTAAAGACATTAGAAGAACCGCCTGAGCATGTTAAATTTATTTTAGCGACGACCGATCCTCAAAAGTTACCTGTTACTGTGCTTTCACGTTGTTTACAGTTCCATTTAAAAGCACTGTCAATTAAACAAATCAGCGATAAAACAACGGAAATATTAACCAAAGAAAGTGTAACCTTCGATCTTGAAGCTATTGCTCTGCTTGCTAAAGCGGCACGTGGCAGTATGCGAGATTGTTTGAGCTTAACAGACCAATGTATTGCCCAAGGTAACGGTAATATTGCTAGGCACGACGTACAACAGATGTTGGGCGGTGTTGATCGTGATTGGGTATTTAAAATTCTTATCGCGTTGTTGAAACAAGATGCAGAAGCGTTAATGAAATTATCGCTATCAATTGCATCATATGCCCCCAGTTATAGCCGTTTATCGGCTGAATTAATTCAGTTGTTACACCAAGTTGCAATGACACAAGTGGTAGAGACTAACTTTAGCTTACCGGCAGAACATCAGCAGATGTTGATGCGATTTTGCCAATTAATGTCTCCTGAAGATGTACAACTTTATTATCAAATAGTACTAACCGCCCGAAAAGACTTACCCTATGCTGATGATGAACAAGCAGCGTTTGATATGATGCTATTGCGTCTACTTGCCTTTAAACCAGTGATTAATAACCAAGAGTTACCCACTGCTGAAAAAAGTAAAGTAGAGGCTGCTAAAATACAGCAAGCTGAAGATAAGCAACTTGATGATCTGATTTTTGAACAACATTCAACTACATCAGCTTCCCCTGTTTCATTCTCGGCTGCTGAGATAACTAACACACTTGAGCATGCTTCTGTTGAAGAAACTTCTGTATTAAGAAATCAAGAAGATAACATGCCTGCGGCAGATGCAGAGGCAGAGGCAGAGGCAGAGGCAGAGTCAGAGGTAGAAAAGCTTTCGCCTTTAGTAGAAGAACATAACAGTAGCAACACTTCTACTCTTGACGTTATCTCAGTAGCTAATCAAACAGATTATGTTCAGGAAGAACAAGATCAAGACATAAACATCGAGAAAAATGATGAATTAATTAGTCAGAAAGCTGAAGCATTAAACCAAGAGATGTCAGCCATAGAACAACAAGCTAACACTCTAATTGAAAATAACTCTGTTGAAGAGCTTACCAGCCATGTTGATTCATCTTATGGTACTCTAGAAAACTTGCCTGCTGATACACAAGAGACTGATAGTATTAGCCAACAAGAGTTAAATAACGAAAAACAAGCTTTTGCATCTAACGTAACGGCAGCTATTCACACAAGAAACATGCTCAGAAGTCGAAAAAAATCGATGGAGGAGGGCGGAAAAAAGTCTAATGGCGCAGGCATGCGTCTAACAGCTGATGCCGCCGATACATCTGGGGAAATACCTGACGTACCCACTCAAAGCAAAGTGGAAAGCACCCCGAATGTTCCTGATTTAGCAACCTTACCTGAACAGCCTTATACTGAAGACGTTATTAATCCAGCAACGATTAAATTAGCGAACCAAGTTGATAAGTGGGCACACATGATCGACAGTATGTCGTTAATTGCCCGTTTAAGGCAATTAGCTATTCATGCAACAATTGATGAAAGTTCTACTGATGATCTATTGATACTGCAATTAGATAAATCGATCAGGCATTTAAATAGCGATGCGGCCCATAAACAATTAGAAGTACATATATCTGAATACTTGCAACGTAAAGTTACTGTTGAATTAAATATTGTAGAGAAAACCGTTGCTGATCCTTATCAAATTCAATCAGATATCAATGCAAAGCGCTATGAATATGCAAAACAAGTATTAGCCGAAGATGAAATTATTATCGCATTAAAGCAAGAATTTCAAGCTGAACTTGATGAAGAAACTGTTGTAGCGCGTTAATCGCTACTTGAAATTTTAGCCGTTAAGCACTATCTTTGGCGGCATATAACTTTGGAGTGAAAATTATGATGAAAGGTGGCATGGGCAATTTAATGAAACAAGCCCAACAAATGCAAGCTAAAATGGCTAAAGCTCAAGAAGAGTTAGCCAATATGGAAGTTACCGGCGAAGCGGGTGCCGGCATGGTTAAAGTAACTATGACAGGCAACCATAATGTTCGTCGTGTTGCTATTGACGATAGCTTAATGGAAGACGATAAAGAAATGCTTGAAGACCTTGTTGCCGCGGCAATGAATGACGCTGTGCGTCGTGTTGAAGAGCAAAACAAAGAAAAAATGGGTTCGCTAACTGGCGGTATGCAAATGCCTCCAGGGATGAAAATGCCGTTCTAAAATAACGCTGCATTAGCAACTAGCGCAATTTATTCATAAAAGCTTAAGTTTGTAACTTAAGCTTTTTTTATTTGAGCAGTATTATTGATTAGCTTGCAGCGCTAATTCTTATCTTTGACTTACCCATATACTGTCTTTCATTTCGTTGAGTGATTTTTTATTACATGCAACATTTTGATCACAGGTAATATTTGGCAATCTTGTGCCGGTAGAGGTAACACGCTTTCTATAGCTAGCAAGCATTGCATCTAGAGATGTATTTCTATGCAGTCCCGTTACAGTAACAACTTCAATGTTGTGAGATGCAGCTGAATTGAGTATGTTAAAAGTTTCAAGCGGCGTCTCTTCAAGTGCTACATGTAAAGTGGGTAAGTTATTTTTATCAAATGCTTGGTCTTGCTGTGCCTCGCTAATCCAGCGAACAATTTTTGTAGGGTGAGCTTTATAAACTAAAGTTAGCCAAGTATCTGCTTCTTGATAACGTTGTTTAGCAAGGTAGGTTCTGCCTAATAAAAAAGCTGCATTGGGTTGTCCTTTCCTCGCTGCTCGTTTTAACCACTTAATACCGTCATCTAAGTCATAAAGCTCTTCTTCTGTTAATAAAAGCATACCGGCTTTATATTCAGCCTCTCGTACCCCTTTAATGCCTGCTCTTTTATAAAATTTTAATGCCCTTGCTTTGTCTACCTCTGTACCAAAGCCAAAGTGATAAAACTTTGCTAACGTATATGTAGCATTTCTATGACCGCGATTTGACGCTTTTTTAAAAGATTTGAAATAAGTAACGCACTCATCTGTCTTACACTCAGTTATTTGTACTGCGGACGTGTTAAACGTTAAAGTCAGTGAGGCTAAAGCTATTATTTTCCCTATGCTTCTTAACATGTAGTTCCCTTAAAAATAAGTTAATATTATATGCATATTTATAGCATAACCTAAATAAGTACTTAATGTATAGGTTGTTTTTTATGCGATATGTGTAGAGTGAATAATAAAATATCTTTGTGATAACTGACATTTTTAGAAAGTGGAAGAAGTAAAAATGAATGCAACTCTAGTTTATATTTATGACCCTATGTGTAGTTGGTGTTGGGGATATGCACCAACCTGGCTTAAGTTAAAAGATTCACTACCATTGCATATTGATATTATGTATGGACTAGGTGGATTAGCGCCTGATAGCAATGAGCCTATGCCGTCAGCAATGCAAAAATTTTTACAACAAACTTGGGAAAATATTGCTCAGCAACTCGGTAGCCAATTTAATTTTGATTTTTGGACAAAATGCCAGCCAAGACGTTCTACTTATCCAGCATGTCGTGCGGCTTTAATTGCAAGAGCTAGTGGTAAAGAGCAAGAAATGCTCTCGGCCATTCAACAAGCTTATTATTTACAAGCAAAAAATCCTTCTGATATCGATACATTGCACGAACTCGCTATTGGTATTGGCTTAGATGGCGATGCGTTTTTACAGCAAATAAACAGTCAAGGCATTGATGACTTGTTAAAAACAGAGATTGCCAAAATGCGACAACTGCCTATTAATGGCTTCCCTTCCTTAGTGTTAATTAAAGGTAACCGCCACATTCCTATCCCTATTGATTATAAAAATTGGCGCAACACCTTTGAGTTAATATCTTCTGAAGTTTAGTAAATGCAGCGTCTGCACTAAATATAGAAGGTATAGTCAGTAAAACTGCTCTAAAAAAGAATATTTTTGTAGTATCATACGGCTATAAAAATAGATTGTTTTTACTTGTTTACGTAAAAGCAACAATAAATAAGGTTAACTATGACATACGCAGCAATTACTGGTTGGGGCAAGTGCTTACCACCCGCTATTCTTAGCAACGATGATTTAGCGACTTTTCTGGAAACAGATGATGAGTGGATCACCTCTAGAACTGGCATGAAAGAGCGAAGAATTTCTCATGTTACTGTAAGTGAATTAGCGCATGTTGCTTGCGCACGTGCATTAGCTGCTGCGGGTAAAACAGCTAAAGATGTAGATTTAATCGTATTTGGTAGTACAACCTTTGACCAGCTTTGTCCTAATGCAGCCTCCAATGTACAGCGTTTATTAGGCGCTGAAAATGCCGCTTGTATGGATGTAAGTACAGCATGTACAGGCGGTATGTATAGTTTAAGTGTCGCGACATCGATGATCAAAAGTGGTGTGGTAAAATCTGCACTGATTATCGGCGCTGAAACTATTTCACCGATTATGGACTGGAATAATCGTGACGTTGCGGTATTATTTGGTGACGGTGCTGCAGCACTGTATTTAGAAGAAACTACTGAAGAAACCGGTGTTATTACCCAAGCTTTAGGGTGTTACGGTGAGTCTCGGGATATTTTATCGGTAGAAGGTTGGGGTATGAAGTATGCCAACAAAGGCCGAGTACTTGGGCAATCTAACTGGGCATTCTTAGGGCAAGAAATATTTAAGAAAGCAGTTGCAGGTATGGCACAAGCTTGTGAGAAGGCTATATCACAAGCACAGTTAAGCGCAGAGCAAATTTCGAGTGTTGTACCTCATCAAGCAAACTTACGTATTATAGACACCTTAGTAAAACGCTTAAAAGTGGATAAAGATAAGGTGTTTGTTAATATTCATAAATACGGCAACATGTCTGCCGCTACAACTTTGGTTGCCTTTGTAGAAGCAATTGAAGAAGGCTTTATTGCTAAGCAATCTTATGTGCTTCTTCCTGCCTTTGGTGGCGGTCTAACTTGGAGCGCACATGTTGTAAAATGGGGCGACAGAACACATGCCCTAGCTACAACAGATATCGACTTACCTGAATGTGATAAGTCTGGCTTAGAATTAGTTCAAGACATTATTGCTTCAAAGTCACAATAAACAAGTATTTCATTAATCTGCCGACACTTTGATGTGTCGGTTAATCTCTTTATATAAGGATCTTTATGCGCTTTTTATCGCGTCGACTAATTTTGCCAAATGATTTAAATTATGCCAACTCATTATTTGGTGGCAGAGCATTAGAGTGGATAGACGAAGAAGCAGCGATCTATGCTATTTGCCAACTTGAAACCAATTGCCTAGTTACTAAGCATATTGGGGCGATTAATTTTGAATCTCCTGCTCAACAAGGTGATGTAGTTGAATTCGGTTTATCAACTAAATCAGTAGGTAAAACTTCAATTACCATTACATGTATGATGCGAAACAAAGTCACTAAAAAAACCATTTGTTTAGCTGATGATATTGTTTTTGTGCAAGTTGACCCTATTACTAAAGAGCCTATTCCTCATGGAAAAAACTTAGCTTCATTAACGGATCCATTTGCAGAATAGTTTATTCGCATAACCCTTAGCACAAGATATTTTTAGATAAATATGATCTTGATTAAGTGCTAAGGTGTGTGTTGTTACTCAGGAAGTTCGATTATAAATTCTGTATAGCCGGTGATAGCAAAATAGCGAATTGATTTTTTTAAGGTTATTTTTTTAGCGATAAGCTGCGAATCGCGATATATTTTTACTGTTTGCTTTTCACCATTTCTGTCACTTTCATAGCTGTGGCGTGGGTTTAATCTAAGATTATCAAACTCTGTTTTCATGATTAATTTCATATTAATACTTGTACTTTTACCTTAAGTTTGAAGCTATAAACTATCAGTTGAAAGATAGAAGTTAGTTGGGGCTTGCTGTTGTCTTTGATTATTCTGAAAATTTAAAGTTTAAAACTGACAGCTTACCGCTGCTCTTTTATAGTCTATTAATCTCTTTTTTTACGTCATAGCCTTCATCAGTAACAATTTTTTCAAGTACTTGCATACGCTCTTCAAGTGTTTGAACTTGTTTCATCATAGCGATAGCTTGTTCTTTAGTTTGGCTGTTATTATTTAATGTTTTTTCTTTAAACTCTAAATGTTTTTTGTACATGTCGAACATGACGCCAAAACCAACAGATATAAAGACTATGGCTACAACCATTGCTGTACCAGACATAAATAAACTCCTTTCAAAATATTAGAACATATAATTTAAGCATAGCGTATCTATACATAAAAAAGCGGTAATTAACTTATTATACCAATTGATATAAACAATCGATCATTCGAAAGCGGTTTAAATATCCAGTATCTACGTTGCTTTCAATCCCAATAGCCTGCTATTGCTCGACAATATGCTCCTGCATTGCTCTAATGACTTACATCCATGTAAGAATCAATCAAGCGCCTTGCTACTGAAAATTTATCCTCGTTTAAAATTGATCGATTCATTCAGTCAATTGGTATTAGCTATGATGTTATAGATTACCAATACTAATAAGTAATGAAATATTAATCATTAAAGAGACTATTGAGCTCCTGTTTAGCTAAATAATTATCCATAGTTGAACGCAATAGTTTATAAAGTAAAATTGAACCATCAATTTCTTCTTTTCGATTGGTTAAACTTTCAATATTTAGCCCTAAAGGTAATTTGTAGGGTAATACTGCGTCTAATATTTGCACTAAAGTATTACTGCAAATTCTAATAGATTCATACAGTGGGCGCTCTGCATTTAAAATACGTAAACTTGTTGCTTCAGGTACGCTAACACCTAACCATTCAATAAACTCTAAGGTTTTCTTACTGCCACAAGGTGAAAATGTTAAAATTATTCGTTGAGGTTTTAAGCCTTGTTGCTGACACTCAATAGCGTAGCGCGTTAGCATATCAATAGTTGCTTGCGGATTATAAATGGCCTGCGAGATAAAAAAATTACAGCCTTGCTGGTGTTTTTCAATTAGCTTAGCGTGTTCATTACCTTTATTAGCATGACGCTCGGCAATGGTTATACCGCCAATAAAAAAATCATTTTCATTCGCCACTAAAGTTTCATACGCTTTAGTTAAAGGTAAGCTAATATTATTTTGTCGCGAAGGGCTACCAACCAGCACAATGTCGCGAATACCATATTCTTGCCAGGCCTCATTTGCCCATTGATTAAAATCATCCCCGTTCGATTGCACAACACTTTTATAAGTAATCACAGGTCGGTTTGACTTCTGTTGCAGTAGAGAAGAGTAAAGTCTTGGATCATGTGTTGACTTGAATGGAAAAGGGCGTGGCTTTGAAGTACGAGAATCTTCATTTTGAATGTCGTATACAATTAAGCCGTCAAAGTCGATATCGTTAACACGTTCGAGTAATTTATCCGCTATGGTAGAAACTTGATCTATCGGGGTATCATTTTTGGGTGGTGTAGTACCAATAAAGTACACACCTCGATTAATGTCGTTATATCGTGCTCTTAACTCTGAACCGTTTTTCACTGCGTTGCTTCTTATATAGGGAGAATAAATTGTCTTTTAGGCTATTAATACTACCTTGTTAGATAATAAAAATCTTCGCTACACTAATAATTATTTTCTTAAATTTATAGCATTTTCTCATAAGGGGATTAATGAAGTTAATAAGGTTTATATCGACGACACACGATCTATCTGTTCGAGAATATCTTCTTTATTTTTTAACAGTTTAATCGCATTAAATAAACTATCTGCTTGCGGATAACATAGTTTTAAATACCGCAACCACTGCTTTAAACGGCTTGAAAAATAGAAACTTTTATCACCTTGCAGCTCTAATTCACTATAGCGTTTTAATAAGTTACTTAGTTCAGACCATGCCATAGGATTTTCATTAAATTTAATAACATTAGCTAAGTTTGGTAACGCTAATGCGCCTCTGCCTAACATTAGGTTTGGGGTTTGGCTTTGTATGATGCAATTATCGGCATCTGTTTTATTCCAAACTTCGCCATTAGCAAATATTTCTATATCGTATTTTTTTCTAATATCTGCAATAAAGTGCCAATAAGCAGGAGGGCGGTAACCATCTTGTTTAGTGCGGGCATGAATGGTTAATTGGTCAACATTTGCTGATTGCACTGCACTAACAATTTCATCTAATTTAGAAGCATCAGTAAAACCAAGTCTTATTTTCGCTGATAACGTAGGGCTATTGCCAATTGCGTCTCTTATCTTCGTCATTATTTGATGAATTTTTTCAGGCTCATTCAATAATACTGCGCCACCTTTACTTTTATTAACCGCTTTAGCGGGGCAACCAAAGTTTACATCGATACCATGCGAGCCCAATGAAAGTGCTCTAACGGCATTTTCAGCCATCCAATCTGGCTCTTGCCCGAGTAATTGCATTCTTAAAGGTGTGCCACTTTTTGTTTTGCAGCCGTAGTCTAATTCCGGACAAATTTTTCTAAAAACATGTTTAGGTACTAATGAATCGACCACACGAACAAACTCGGTAATACAAAAGTCATAATTATTTAAAGATGTTAATAAATGTCGCATTAACTCGTCGGCTACGCCTTCCATAGGTGCGAGGATAATTTTTTTTACGTGAGAATGATTTGAGCTAGGCATAAGTTAACGGTTGTCGTGTTTCTGATAGTTGATTGGACATTATGTGCAATAACTTTAAAAGTTAATCGTAATGTTTTTATAAATAGTGACTAGGAAAACGGTGATAGTAGCGATTAACGTTTAATGCTAATTTGCTGAATATCTTCATGTGGTAATTCAAGAGTGAGATAAGGTGAAAATAATGTTGGAGTCAAGGGTCGACTATTAGTCATTAGCAACAAGTTATCAGCTACTCGAAATCAATTATTTATAAAAGCTGTAGCGGGTATGATAACAACTAAAAATAAGAAGAGTACTTATTTTATCTTCTTATTTTTAGTTGTAGATAGGTATTTGTGTTAAATATTTTTATTTAAAAAGTTAACGACATTTTTCATGTATTCTGCATGGTTTTCAGGGTCAAAAAAGCCATGACTTTCACGACGAAACTTGTGCCAAGTGTAAGGTTTATTTGCATCATCTAAAGCAGATTTTAATCTTACTGAATGTTCAAAGGGTACTTGTTCATCTTGTTCGCCATGAGCTATAAATATAGGGATTTCGATACGACTAACGTTATAAACAGGAGACATTTCTCTGTGGATTGCAGGGTCGGTACCTAAAGTATCTTCTAAATAAGCCTTACCTCGATAAAGTTTTTTAATATTACCTTCATCAAACATTAAGGGTAGGTCATATACACCGGCATAACCAATGGCACAGCGATAAGTATTAGGATATTTAATGGCACT
The DNA here is from genome assembly GCF_057550865.1 of Colwellia sp. NW0002-52-1. Classification (NCBI taxonomy): domain Bacteria; kingdom Pseudomonadati; phylum Pseudomonadota; class Gammaproteobacteria; order Alteromonadales; family Colwelliaceae; genus Colwellia; species Colwellia sp. NW0002-52-1. The sequence goes on from NZ_BAAJLU010000004.1 coordinate 148,664, forward strand.
TTGTAATGCTGAATATGCGCCAAAGCTCCCACCCATGATACAAGCCTTATCTTTGTTCGCGAGTCCAGCACTAATGGCCCATTGATAAGCCTCAAAGATGTCTTGCTGAATAGTATCTCCCCAGTGTTTAAAGCCAGCATTATAAAATTTTGCGCCATAGCCTGTAGAGCCACGAAAGTTAACTTGTAAAACCGAATAACCATTTAAGGCTAAATATTGCACTTCATTGGAATACTCCCAATCATCTTTAGAATGCGGCCCACCGTGAACTAAAACTACTAGAGGCGCTATTGTGTCAGCTGATTTTGTTTTTGCTTGAGTAAAGTAACCTCTTATTTTAAAACCGTCAGATGACATAAATTCAATCGGGTCAGTGTAAGCGAGTTGCTGTGGTGGTACATTTGGATAAAACTTAAACAAGCCAGAAAGTTTATTATTGGCTAAATCAAAGATATAAAACTGGCCTGCTTCAATATCTGAAGATACACGCACAATATAAACATCACCTTTTTCCGTACGACTAGTAATATCAATTCTTTGATCTGGAAATGAAGCGACTAGCTGCTTGAATACTTGTGCTTCTTTTAATTCATTATTGATGAGGTGATAAGTTGGAAAGCCATCTTCTGAAGCAACGGCGTAAACATTTTTTTCATCAGAGGTTACTTTTACCTGACTGACATCAACGCCACCGGGGGTAAAAATAGCGCTCATTTTACCATCGCTTAAATTTAACTTAAAAAGTCCTGACTTATCTTGCTGAAAATTATCTACAACAAATAAGTTTTCACCAGATTCATCAAATGTTAATGGATAAAAATTATTACCAAATTTTTCAGAGGCTAATTCATGCCACTCATCACCTTTACGAATATGAACTTCAATTTCATTTTGTTTGTTAAACCCTTTAACTAACTTTGCCTCGCCTTGTGCATTAGTGACGAATTTTGCATTAGCAACAGGAGTACCTATAACTTGTTTTTTCGAACGGCCATTATAAATGTTGAGTTTATATAAACCGGCAAAATTACTTCCCCACGGAGTAGAGCTAATTAGAATGTTCTTTTCATCATCTGGCAGCATATCAACGATATTTGCCCAGCCCTTTATTTGTTTCTTCTTTTTAGTGCGAGTGCCAAGGGTATTATCAACATTACGATACCCATAAATTAACTCGGCGCTGCTGCCATCAATATTTACAGCAAATAATTCGCCATAGTAACTAAGCTCTTCCTGCCAAGGCTCACGTTGAAATATTTTAAATACTACGCGTTCGTTATTGGCCCAATGATAAGTGCCTACTTCATTTTTACCAGGTAATTTAGAAGCACCCACCATTTTCATTGTACTGCGAGAAATAAATATGAGCGCCCGTTTGCCATCAGAGTCCATGGCAACAGCTAAGTGTTTGCCATCAGGCGATATTTTTACATCTTGATACTTTGCTCGTTGAAATAAGTGTTCCCAATCTTGTGCGTGTGCAGCAGCCATTGTTAGGCATAGCACTATGGGTAAAAAGATAGCTTTCATTTTAAAATCCCTGTTTTTATTTATTATGTTGTACTGATCATTCCTATGTTAAAAATAGGTTAACAAGTTATTGTTCTTTCAGCAAATAATTGGGTAATTTTCAATAGATAAAATTTGATGGAATATGCTAAGGAAATACGAGTAAATATTTCCTTAGCATATTTTTAGCGCTTATTTAGTGTAAGGTCAGTACCTTTTATTACTTGTGGTTCTATAAAGATAAAGTTAACCTGAATAAAATTGAACATGTAACTTTATGTAAAGAAACTCCGTTTAAATATAAAAAAAACAGATAAAAGTGTTAAAAAATTGAAATTTATTTTCGTCGTGTATGGTCTGTGTAATTAGCTATACTTATTTATGTAGTGTTAAACCAATAAAATAATATAAAAGGAATACAGTATGAAATTAATTAAAAAATCATCAATAGCAGCTTTATTAGGTATATTTGCGTTAACTGTAGCAGCAACCATGCCAGCTAAAGCTGAAACAAACCCATTTGCAGTGCAAGATGTAATGACTATTGTTTCTGCCGATGACCACGAAAAAGGTAAGTGCGGCGAAGGCAAATGTGGCGAAAGCAAAATGAAAGACGCAGCCAAAGGTAAGTGCGGCGAAGGCAAATGTGGCGAAAGCAAAATGAAAGACGCAGCCAAAGGTAAGTGCGGCGAAGGTAAATGTGGCGAAAGCAAAATGAAAGACGCAGCCAAAGGTAAGTGCGGCGAAGGTAAATGTGGCGAAAGCAAAATGAAAGGCGCAGCTAAAGGTAAGTGCGGCGAAGGCAAATGTGGCGAAAGTAAAATGAAAGCTAAAGCCAAAGGTAAGTGTGGCGAAGGCAAATGCGGTGAAGGTAAAGCTAAAGGCGAAAAAGAAGGCAAGTGTGGCGAATAAGTTCATCACTAAATAAGCTTAATAAAATAATAAAAACCACTTCATTCGAAGTGGTTTTTTAGTTTTAATAGTAGGTAAATCCATAATCTTAAGGAAGTATAAAATGAGCAATAATGTTGTGATCACCGGCGCTAATCGAGGAATAGGCCTCGCTATGTGTACGCACTTTAAAGCACAAGGAGATAAGGTTTTTGCCTTATGTCGTAACTCGTCAACCGACTTAGAAGAGCTTAATGTAAATGTTATTGAGGGCATTGACGTAGCCAGCGATATTGGGGTTGACAATATGGTTGCAGCATTAAGTAATGTTGATATTGACGTACTTGTGTGCAATGCCGGTATTTTAAGAGATGAAAGCTTATCTCAGCTAAACTTAGATACTATTCGCGAACAGTTTGAAATTAATGCCTTAGCACCGTTAAGGGTTGTTGTTAGCTTACAAGCAAATTTAAATGAAGGGGCAAAGGTTGCACTTATTACTTCTAGAATGGGCTCTATTAGTGATAATACCTCAGGTGGGCGTTACGGCTATAGAATGTCTAAGGCAGTATTAAATGCAGCCGCTATGTCGTTGAGTCATGATCTTGCAAGTAAAAAAATTGCTGTTGGCATTTATCACCCCGGTTATGTACAAACCGAAATGGTGAATTATGGTGGCGACATAAGTGCAAGTGATTCTGCTAAAAAATTGGTGGGGTTAATTAATCAACTTACTCAAGATCAAAGCGGGGTGTTTAAACACTCAAATGGCAGTGTTTTACCTTGGTAATATTGACTAAGAGTGCAGCTAACTCAACAAAGCTTTTTAATGCTAATCATATAAAAATATGGCAAACCGTTCAGGCAATTCCCCTTGGAAAAGTGGCTAGTTATGGGCAAATTGCTGATTTAGCTGGTTTGCCTGGACGTGCACGTTTGGTTGGTAAAGCACTGGGCGCAGTTCCCAAGAACGGTTGGCGTGAGCGTGAGGTGCCTTGGTATCGAGTGATTAATTCACAAGGTAAAATTTCTTTTGCACCAGGGAGTGATCATTTTGATCGACAACGTAACTTATTACAAGATGAGCAAGTGGTGGTTCTCGGCGCTCGTGTGCATTTAAAAACCTTTCAATGGGTGCCTGATTTAGCCGAGTTACTATTTACGCTAGATACGTAAGTTAATTAAGCGATATTTGTAGTTAAAAAAATCATATACCCGAGGTTCATAAATCAAGAAGTGAGCAAGGTTGTTAAAAGATATTCATTAAATGCAGAATTACCGCTCTAACAGGCTTTTAGCTAGCCAATATGGCGAGGATTTGTTCGTATGCTATTTGGGCTAGTTATAGGCGTTTTTTGATTTAACCTTAATCTGAGAAAGTATGAAAACAGGTCAGTTAGCTTGCCGTATTTGTTGTTTAACGAAATTAGAAGACATTAGCTATTAGCCTAGGTAGAGTAAGTTAAGCTATTTTTTTCGTGATGATCCCCAAGGGATCAACGTTTAATTTTCATTTACAATCAAATGTATACTGTTATTTTTTTAGAATATATCGCTACTTTGATTACCCTTTGACTTTATTTGGAGCTAAACATGAACCGTAAATTACTATCCATTTTGATTTCATCAGCGCTTAGTATCTCGGCTTTTACGACCGGTAATGTGCTGGCATTTGAGCAAAATACGACAGACGCTATTGCCAAAGATTACCAGCAGCATTTAGCACCATTATGGGATCATTTTCACCGTAATCCTGAGCTGTCATTAATGGAAACTAAAACAGCAAAACGTTTGGCTCAAGAGTTAAGTGCAGTAGGATACAAAGTAACACAAGGGGTTGGTGGCACAGGTATTGTCGCCATGTTGAAAAATGGCGCCGGTCCAATGGTGATGGTAAGGGCTGATATGGACGGCTTGCCTGTCGTAGAGCAATCAGGTTTAGCTAATGCTTCAACCGTGAAGATGAAAGATTGGAACAATGAATTAGTTGGCGTTATGCATGCCTGTGGCCATGATGTTCATATTACGAGTTTAGTAGGAACGGGGCGCTACATGGCTGAAAATAAAGATAAATGGTCAGGCACGTTAATGTTAATAGGACAACCCGCGGAAGAAAAAGGCCCAGGAGCTTCTGCAATGATGGCAGATAATTTATGGCAACGTTTTGGTCAGCCTGATTACGCTTTTGCATTTCATGTAAGTGCCAACTCAGAGGCGGGTAAAGTTATTGTTGATGAAGGCTCACCTTACGCGGGCGCAGATACGGTTGATATTACTGTGCACGGTATTGGTGCTCATGGTGCTTCACCGCATCAAGGTAAAGACCCTATCGTTATTGGGGCGCAAATTGTTAACAACCTGCAAACCATTATTAGCCGTGAATTAGCACCTCGATACGCTGGTGTAATAACGGTTGGGGCGTTTCATGCCGGCACTAAGCATAATATTATTTCTGATGAAGCTAAGTTACAGTTAACTGTGCGTAGCTTAACGCCTGAAGTGCGTGAACAACTGCTTAGTGCAATTAAACGAATCGCTATCGGCACAGCACGAACTGCAGGTATGCCTGAAGATAAGTTGCCAGAAGTGGTGGTGAGTGAATTCGCTTTTCCGCCAACCTTTAATGATCAAAAGCTAGCTAAGCGCTTAAAGGGAGTACTGACTGAGAAAATGGGCGCTGATGCATTGCTCGAACCTGCTGAAACGGGTATGGGAGCAGAAGATTTTGGTTTCTTTACCACAGAGCCTTATATCCCGAGTGTGTACTTTAAAGTCGGTGGTACGCCAAAAGCAGATTTTGAACGTGCGGCTAACGGTGGCGCGCCTGTGCCAAGTCATCACAGTCCACAATTTAAAATAACCCCAGAGCCTGCAATTAAGTCAGGTGTTGAGGCAACCGTACATGCATTGCTTGATGTGATGGCAAAGTAGTCACTGATAAAGGATGGTAACAACAGTAACATCAAGTTGATTAATTATTACTGTTGTTTTTACATAAAAAAGCCCAGTCAAAGACTGGGCAAAATAGGGAGAAATCTTGTAAATCAAAAATTAACTTTTATCTATTACCTTACTTTGTTGTAATAAACTTTTACCGTTAATCGCAATTTTTCTTGGCTTTAACGCTTCTGGTATTTCTCTTTCTAAATCTATATGTAATAAGCCATGCTCGATAAATGCACCGATAACTTTAACGTGGTCACCTAATTGAAACTTACGTTCAAAACTTCTATCGGCAATACCTTGATGAAGAAACTTGCGTTCAGCATTACTGGTGTTTCCCGTTTTTGTTCCGGTGACCACTAGCGTGTTTTGTTTGGATTCAATATCAAGCTCTTGCTCTGCAAAGCCGGCTATTGCCATAGTAATACGGTATTGATCTTCTGCAAGTAACTCAACGTTATACGGAGGGTAAGAAGATTGTTTGTCTGCTCTTGATGCTTTGTCGATTAAACCAGCTAAGTGGTCGAATCCGATAAATGAGCGGTAAAGTGGGCTGAAATCTGTAGTTGTACGCATAATTCATATCCTATCTAAGTTTAGCAATATGTTGTCTCTGTCAATTTTTTAGGATGCTAAAACCAGCTAATGCTGCGGATTAATACACCTGAAATTTAATCTTTCAGAGTTTAATGGTGCCTTTCAATATTGAACAGGCGGTTAATGTAGACCCTATCGGCGACTACATTATTAAAGATGGGATTAATGAATATTATTTCAAGAGTAAGTTTGATTATTTTTTTAATTAAGATTATTTGAAAATAAACAAATTTGAATTAAGTTGTTGATATTTAATAGGTAAGCCGGATTGTTTTTTTACTGTTATTTTAAAATAATGTTAAGACGTTATAATAGCGGTTAAGAGAAGTCATAGTAAGGGAGGGAGTTATGACGACCCTTACTATTTTATTCTTAAAAAATTGCTACTCTGAATTTGCGTTTGTTGTAATTTCAGCTGGCTTAACAGCTTGGCTTATGGATTTTAATTTAGTTAGTGCAGTTTCATAATCTGGGTGTTGAGAAATATTCGCGACTAATTCTTTGTAGGCCACATTACCTTCGGTATCAATAATAATAATGGCACGGGTTAGCAGCCCCATATCTTTAATGAGTAAGCCATAGTTATGACCAAAATCACGCCAAACTGCATCAGACAAAACCCTGATATGATCTACCTTCTCTGTTTTGCAAAAACGCTTTTGTGCAAAAGGTAGATCGTTGCTTATGGTTAGCATTACAACATCTTTTGGTAAGTTTTCTACTTCATCATTAAAACGTTTGGTTTGTATTGAACAGACACCAGTATCTAAACTAGGCACTACAGAGATCAATACTGACTTGCCCTTGAATTCAGCTAATGTTACTGGCGAAAATGACTCGGTGACGACTTTAAAGTCAGGAGCTTTATCACCCACTTTTATTTGGTTGCCCAACAAAGTTACGTACTTATTACCTGCCATCACTAAATTTGTTGTTTCAGTTAATTCCACGTGAGATGTTTCGGCAGCAGCTGAAAATACAAATACGGAGCTGAGTAAGGCAATTGTTGGTAATGTTAAAATTTTCATCATTCGATTATTAACTTAGGGTAAAATAGAAATCAAGCTTACCTATGTGATGGAAAAAATGCGAATTAATCGTGTTTTATTTTTAATATCCAACTATGGTTTAAAGTAGTGGTGCGAGCTGAAATGGATTATTGAGTAACTAATTTTACCTCAATTCTTTACTCAAAAGGGCTTACGCGTAGTTTTTGTTTTTTTTCTTTAGCAATCTTGGGTTTTTCTGTTATGACAACTTCATTATTGATTTGTGACGACTCTACTGTAGCGCGTAAGCAAGTTGCACGTTCTCTGCCAATAGGCTGGGATGTCGACATAACTTTTGCCACTCATGGTGTTGAAGCTATATCGGCCATTAAAGAAGGTAAAGGGGATATATTATTACTTGATTTGAATATGCCAGTAATGGACGGTTATCAAGTACTAGAAGCAATAGTTAAAGAAGACCTACCGACTTTAACTATTGTTATATCGGGTGATATTCAACCTGAAGCTTATAAAAGAGTTACCGCTTTAGGCGCATTAGCGTTTATCAAAAAACCTATCGATAAAGATAAACTTGCTTCGGTTCTTCAATCTTATGGCATTTGTAGTAAAAATGACATTTTAGCTCAAGAAGTAGATGAACTATCCTTGAATAACGCAACGCAGCGAAGTGCTAAAGAAATAAATATCGCTGACGTTACAAATCCAAAAGTAGCGGTTAGTTCAACAAGCGAGTCAGCACAACATCGCGAGTCTTCTGCACCATTAATCAATAGTAAGTTAATTGATTGTTATCAGGAAATAGCAAATGTAGCTATGGGGCAAGCAGGGGATTTATTAGCACGTTTGTTAGGTGTTTTTGTTGTACTTCCTATTCCAAATGTTAACTTTATCGAAGTTAGCGAGCTTATTATGGCACTGAGCGATGTTGAGGATAAAGATACCACTTCGGGTATTTGCCAAGGCTTTATAGGCGCGGGTATTTCAGGTGAAGCTTTACTTATTCTAAATGACTCAAGCTTTAAAGATATTGCCTCATTAATGAAATACGAAGATTCATTTAATGATTCACCAAATAACACTTTTGATAAGACAATTGAATTAGAATTACTAATGGACATGGCTAATATTCTTATCGGTGCCTGTTTAAATGGGATTTCGTCGCAATTAGATATGTCATTTAGCCAAGGCCACCCAGTGGTATTAGGCCAACATAGAAAAATTTCAGAACTCATCGATACTAATACTGAAAAATGGAAGAAAACGCTCGCCATTGAAATAAGTTATGGTATTGAAAATTACGCCATTAAATGTGACTTACTGCTGCTTTTTACTGAAGCGTCAGTCGCAACATTTAATAACAAAATTGCTTATTTATTGGATTAAAAATGTCAGGCCAAGTAGAACAATTAAATGAGTTACATTGGATGATGGAGATGCTTCATAACATTGAAGTAGGCTTAGTGGTAATTGATCGCGATTACACCATTCAAATTTGGAATGGTTTTATGGAAAACCACAGTGGGTTATTACCTCGAAATGTTAAAGGTAAATCTGTTTTTGATCTTTTTGAAGAGATTCCTGAAGATTGGTTTCGCCGTAAAGCGGAATCAGTATTTTTATTGAAAAATAAAGCTTTTACTATTTGGGAACAACGTCCATACGTTTTTAAATTTAACAATTATAGGCCAATCACTGGTACTGCAGAGTTCATGTACCAAAACACAACGTTTATTCCTCTAATATCGTCAACAGGTGAAGTTACTCATTTATGTTTGTTGGTTTATGATGTAACGGATAATGCAACTCATAAAAAAGAATTAGAGAAAGCGAATGCTGATCTTGCTTTATTGAGTCAAGTTGATGGTTTAACTTGTTTATTTAACCGTAATTATTGGCAAAAATGTATCGAAACAGAGTTTAAACGTTATGTGCGACACAGACAAACAAGCACGTTAGTAATGCTCGACATAGATAATTTTAAAATGGTTAATGATAAATATAGTCATGCTGTTGGCGATTATGTACTTAAACATTTAGCACAAATTATTAGTGAACAAGTGCGTGAAACCGACATTACTGGGCGCTACGGTGGTGAAGAGTTTGTTATTTTTTTATCGGGCACTACATCAAATGATGCGATGATATTTACTGAACGTTTGCGTAAAACAGTTGAGTCTTCCGTTTTTATTTATAATGATATTGAAATTAAGTACACCATAAGTATTGGTATTGCTGAGGCACTACCAGCCTTAGAATCTGTATCGCAGTGGCTTGAAAATGCTGATAAAGCGCTATATGAATCAAAAAATAATGGCCGAAATAGAGTCACTGTTTATCAGGGTTAATACAAAACACTGTGCGTTTTAATTTTCAAATGAACTATGCCACTAAAACTCAACAGTGGTGTTAAGACTTTCTATTTAACCTGAACTCTGGATAAGCAGCACTTGCTCAATGCTCCCTTTTAAGCCATTTTCTGCGTTAAAACGTCGATAAATAGCGCGCTATTCATAAACGTTTTGCCTTGAAAATGGCATAAAATGAAGCATTGATGATGTCTATTCGTGATGTTCACCTGGCTAGAGCATTTACTTTATCAACTAAGCTTTTGATTCACTTGAGTATCAAGCACTCATTATCCAGAGTTCAGGTTATTTAAGAAAAATATGCTCAGCCACTAACTCATTGAATTAAGATGAGCTTTAGTGGCATTGAGTTTTGAAATACAATATATTTTAAATTTATACCCAATGTAATAAGTTATTGACGATTTAAACCGCCTTAAAATGATCAATTATTTATTTCAATTGGTATTATACCTGACTGCTAAATAACGTAATATTTGGCTTATAAAAATCGCTATTACAACACCACAAGCATTAGCGAGCATATCTAACCATTCACCGTAGCGATTAACGTAAGGTTGAATTATTTCAATTAAGCCACTCCAAGCAATAAAAAATAACGCAAAAGCTAACCAATATTTTGGTCGACGCATGGCAACAGGCAACATTAAAGCGCAGTAACCAATGAGGTGATGCGTTTTGTCGCTGCCAGGTGCTGCCGGTAAATGTTCTACAGGGAACAGAGAGCCAAGCGTTATAAGTGCAAGCACTAATAACGTAAGTGCTCGCCAATATTGCTTATTAATGTTTATTAGAAACGTTAGCATTACTTTTTCTTATAAACCAATTTGCCATCTACCCATGTTTTATCTACGGTTACTTGCCAAATATCTTGTTCTGGCATGGTGAAAATGTTGCGGTCTAATAATATAAAGTCAGCTTTTTTTCCTTTCGCTAAACTGCCAATAATATTTTCTTGATGGCCTGAGTAAGCGGCATCTATCGTAAAGCTCCTGAAAGCTTCCAAAGGCGTCATTTTTTCATCTGCAAACCAGCCACCTTGTGGACTATTTGTATGATCTTGACGAGTAATTGAGGCGTGTAGACCAAAAAATGGGTTAGGCGATTCAACCGGAAAATCTGAGCCTGCGGCAATTATAGCGTTGGCATTTAATAGTTTTCTCCAAGCATATGCACCTAATATTCTTGTTGGCCCAAGTCTTTCTTGTGCCATGTTTTTATCGCTAGTAGCGTGGGTGGCTTGCATGGCCGCAATAACATCTAACTCGGAAAACCTTGGTATATCTTCAATACGCAACACTTGAGCATGCTCAACTCTGTGGCGTAAATCTTTAGTTTTAGTGGCTTTAATATATTTTTCGTAAGTATCAAGCACAAGTTTATTGGCGTTATCACCAATGGCGTGACTATTCACTTGAAAGCCTAAACGCATGGAGGTATCCACTAAATTTTCAAACGCTTTTGGGGTATTAAGTAATAAACCTTTATGGCCTGCATGGTCTGAGTAATCTTCAATTAAAGCCGCGCCACGACTCCCTAATGCGCCATCGGCTTGAATTTTTACACTATTGAAAGTGAACATATCGTCTTTACTACGATATTGTCCGTTAGCTAATGTTTGTTGCCAATTAGCCGATGGTAAATACAACATCGCATTAACGCGAATGCTCATGGCATTTTCTTGGCTTAAGGCTTTAAATGCATTGAGGTTATCGGTATCAATGCCGGCGTCATGCACGCTGGTTAGGCCAAAACTGGCAAGAGAGTCCATTGCTTTAACTAATACTTGTTTTTGTTCTTGAACGGTTAAAGGGGCGATGCTTTGATTGATCAAGTCCATGGCGTTATCGATAAAAACACCGGTTGGCATACCGTTTTTATCTTTAATAATTTCACCGCCATCAGGTGATAGAGTGTCTTTAGTGATTCCCGCCACTGCCATGGCTTTAGAGTTAGCCCAACCTGCATGCCCGTCAACACGTGCAAGCCAAACAGGTTGATCAGGAAAATATTTATCTAAACTTGCTGCGGTAGGAAAAGCGTTACTTGGCCATTGGGTTTGGTTCCAACCACGGCCTTGAATCCAGGTTAACTGAGTATTATTTTTAGCGTAGTTAAGCGTTTTATTAACTGCATCTTGAGCTGAGGTAGTATTAACTAGGTCGGCTTGCAATAAACTTAAGCCGTAGCTTAATATATGGCCATGAGAATCAATTAAGCCTGGGATCAGGGTTTTACCTTTGCCGTCTATCACTGTGATGTTTTTTGCGTTGGGTAATTGTTCTTCTGAAGAATATATTTTATCAATCTTATCATCAGTAAAAGCAATCGCGCTAAAACGTTCAAGGCTTTTTCCGTTAAGAGTATATCCTTGAATATTAGTGATTAATGTCGTTTGCGCAACCACTAATGTTGGCGACATTGTGGCTAGTAATAACACGGTTTTTACAGCACTTGATAGAGGCTTCATCATACTTCCTTGAATACTTAAGTTGCCAAATACTAGCATGAAAAAATTAATTTATATTTATTTTTGACACACTATTTATAACTTCATAAAACAAAATAGCGGACACTAAGGTCCGCTATTTAAACGTATCGTTTGAAGCAATTTTTATCACGTTATTTATGTTCTTTTTCTGGTGTTTATAGCGTATTAAAAAGTGTATTAACTTATATGATTAACTCATGCTTTAAATCGTGCGAGTTGCCGTTGCTGGCGCTATCAATGCCGCCTTACGCGCAGGATAAAGTACGGCTATTTGCCCAACAATAAATAAGGCAATTACACCAAAAGCTATCAATTCAATACCAATAGGAGATAAATTAAAGGTATTGACCAACCACATATTTAGTCCAATAGCGCCTATACAGCCAATAATATTACCAAAGGTAGAAATAATAAAATTTTCCATCATAAAGTAACGCATTATTTGACCTTTTGTTGCACCTAGCGCACGTCGTGTGCCAATTTGTTTAGTGCGTCGATTAATACTAAAAATAGCTAAACCAACAATACCAAACCCTGTAATTAAGGTTAAAGTTACAACGACAGTGGTTAATATTTTATTGGTAGCATTATGTTGTTGATAACTCCGATTACGGGTATCTTCTGTGGTTGTTACTCGACGAATTATGCGTTCTTTATCACTTTGTGCTAGCGCTTTTTCTATAATCGGCATTAACTCGTCACGTCGTCCTGCTTCGGTGCGAATAAAGTAATAACTGCCTTTAGACTCCCGTTGAAAGGGCACAAGCATACTGCGCTCTACACCATCCCAGCCATTCCAAGGGGCTTGAAGTGTTTTTACAATACCGATAATTTGCATCGGTTGTGTTTGAGATATATACACAGTTTTGCCAATCGCTGATTGCCAGTTATCAGGATACAAATTTTCAGCAAAAGCTTGAGTAATAATCGTTTTAGCTGGCCAAGTTGACTGTCCGTCTTTACGTATTTCTACATCGCCTTGTTTGAAGTTATTACCTGCAATAAGTGTTAGACCTAAGGCGTTAATACCGTGATCATCTACCATGTAAATGGCCGAGCCAACAGCATCTTTATCTTCGCCTGATTCATGTTGCAATGCCATTGACCAACCGCTACTACTTAAAGGCACGGCATTAATTTGAACTGCATCTATAACCCCAGGTGTGTTACGGATCATGTGTAAATCTGTTTGTAAGTGGGCTTGAATATTATAGTTTTGCCCGAAAATAGTGTTGGTTAAATAGAAAGTGTTGGCTTCGTCAATACCACTTTCACGTTGCATTTGTTGCTGGCGGTCTTGGATCATAAAAATAGCATTAACCATAATAGCCATAGTTAAGGCTATTTGTAGAGCAATAAGTAGCGCGCCTATTTTATTACGCGCTAAAGCTCTTAGTATTAGTCCAGTTTCTAACATAATAATTTCCTTTTTCCTTAAAGCTTATTGGCTTTTAAGTTGTTGCGCGGGTTGAATATTACAAGCACGCCACGTTGGATATAAGCCAGCGAGTATGGTGGATAAAAGGGCAAGTGTTACCGCGAGTATTGCCATGTTAATGTCTAAGGTTGCTAAGTCTTTCATGTAATCGCCATATAAGCCTTCAACGCCTTTCAAACCTAGATAAGCGAGTATTAAACCTAGTATGCCGCCCAATATACCAATGCAAGCTGACTCGATTATATATTGGCTAAAAAGTGTTTTTTTACTGGCTCCTAACGCTTGTCGTAAGCCAATTTCAGGCGCTTTACCTAAGAATTTAGCCAGTAATAACCCTACGGTGTTAAGTAAACAAACCAATAAGAACATAAAAGACATTGCCATCATCATTTGAGCATCATCAGCAACAACCTCTTGAGACTCTAACCACTGCATAACGTTGCTTAAACGGTTGTCAATCGGGCGTTGAAAGCGGCCAAACTGTTGCTGCTCTTGTACATAAGCATTGAGAAACTGTAAATAATCCTCTTTGTCTTGCTGAGTTTTTAACTCAACCCAAAACTGTGTCCAAATACATTCAGAGGCAAGAAAAGCTTTAAAACCATCACCGGTAGGTTTCCAGCAATTGGTGTTGCCTGAGCGAGATATTTTCTCATCTGCTATTAGGTGAAAGGGGACAAATATATCTTCAGATTCATTAAACGCGCCGGTGGTAATATCATAAAACCTTGGCTTGGGTTGCCAATGATCAATTACCCCAACGACACGAAACATATTTCCTGCAAGTTTAATCGATTGACCAACCGAGTCTTTGCCGCCAAACAGCTTGTCGTTGGTTTCTTTACTCAGTACCACGACATACTCTTTACTCTCGTCGCTTTGATTCGACCAACCACCGCCATAAATAAATGGCACATTAAACATAGTAAAAAAGTCAGCGGAATTAGCTCTGCCATTAACAATGAGTGGCAACATTTCTGGATCTGCTGGCTCAATCACACCAAATGCTTGTGCTTGCACATTTTGTCGAAAGGCTTTTTTAGCACGCATTAAATTACTTGAGTCGGTATAAGTTAGCTGATCAGGCGGATTTAAACCGTCGTCAAATGGGTCGTTTACATCCCAGCTATCAAGTTGCACATAATATAATTGCTGACTTTTTTCGGGAATAGGGTTTGCTGACATTAAGTAATTTACAGTCACAGTGGTCATAGCGGTGCCAATACCTAAACCAATGGCACAAATCATTAATAGGCTAAGACCCCAGTGACGAGTAATACTTATCCAAGCGAGTCGTAAATAATAACTAAACATAATATTGTCCTTGTTTGGGCTTAAAACACTTGAATTATTTACGCGCGAGCTTGGTGAAGATTAGCGACAACGTCTAACTCGCTAACTCTGCCATCTTTAACTTGAATAGTGCGCTTTGCCCGAAGCGCTAATTCTGCATCATGAGTTACCATGATAATTGTTGTGCCTTGTTGGTTAATTTCTTCGAGTAAAGTAAGCACACCTTTGGCCATTTCAGAATCAAGGTTCCCGGTAGGTTCATCGGCTAAAAGAAAGCGTGGGCTAGTAGCTAAGGCTCGGGCAATCGCAACACGTTGTTGTTGTCCACCAGATAATTGACTGGGTAAGTGTTTCATACGAGAAGCTAGACCAACGCGTTCAAGGTTTTCTTCAATTCTACGTTTACGTTCGGCGCTATTAAATCCGCGATAACGCAGCGGTACGTCGACATTGTCATAAAGGTTAAGGTCTGGGATCAGATTAAAACCTTGGAAAATAAAACCTATTTTTTGATTTCGCATTCTTGAACGACCATTATCATTAAGTTTGCCAACGTCTTCGCCATCCAATAAAAATTCACCATTGCTGTAGGTTTCAAGCAAACCCGCAATATTTAAAAAGGTGGTTTTACCTGAGCCTGAAGGGCCAGTAACACTGACAAAGTCTCCTTCGTTAACTTGTAAACAAAAGTCGCGTAATGCATGGGTTTGAATATCTGCGGTTTGGAATATTTTATTTATATTTTTCATAACTAACATGTTGAATTCCCTTATCTATAATGAGCAGTTACCTGCTTGTTTGGTCTGCATTTATTAATAAAACCTAAGTGCAGGTGTTATTGGTTAATAGCAAAATAATTGATTTAGGCTTCCCTAAATGATTAACGTTTTAGCTACCACGCTATTCACTAAGTAAAACTTGATTGGCGGCATTGAAGGTATCTGTGCCAGAAATAATAATTCGGTCACCTAGTTGTAAGCCTTGTAAAACTTCTACATGACTTAAACTGCGTGCGCCTGTGGTTATTGGCGTTTTTTCAGCTAAACCATTACTCACTTTATAAGCGAATCGGCCACCACTGCTTTCTAAGAATTGTCCTCGTTGTACTTGTAAAACATTTTCTTTGTACTCTAAAATTATTTGGGTGTTTAAGCGTTGGTTTTGACGGAGTTTTTTCGGAATTTCGTTAGTAAAGCGTACTCGCCCAGTAACCTGGTTATTCAGTATTTCGGGGGAAATTGTTACTAGACGAGCACGAAAGGGCTGTTGTTCAAATTGAATATTTACTTCCATACCAATGGCGAGATCGTCGGCATAACTTTCAGGAATATCAATTTCAACTTCAAACTGTGATAAGTCTACTATGGTTAAAATGGCTTGATTCTTACTCAAGAAGGTTTTGTTGTTAGTACTTAAATTACCGACGATGCCATTAACAGGTGAAGCGATATTTAGGCCATTAACTTGGCGCTGTAACTCTTGAACTAACAAGTCTTGACGCCTAATGTCTAATTGTAAAGAGTGACTGTCAAAGTCGGCGCTTTCGTTATTAAGAGCAGCATCTTGTACGGCGTGCTTATGTTGTAAATTGGCTTGCTCTAATTCGTCTTGGGCTTTTTCAAAGTCAATTTGGCTGATGGCACTTTTGCTGTAACCTAAATCAGCCCTGCGCTTTTCTCTGTTAGCCGTTACCAGTTTCACATTGGCTAAATCAACCGCTTTTTGATCAATTAACCGCTGCTTTTTTGCTTGAATTTTTTGACGATTAAAACTTGATTGCAAACTCTCTAAGGTTGTTTGTTGCTGAAAAAGTCGGCTATTTAACTCTGGGCTTTCAAGCTTAGCGATGATTTGCCCTTGTTCAACCTCGTTACCTGCCTCTACTAATAAAGTAATCGTGCCATCTGCAGGGCTATAAACGGTAGGGCTAACCGCTGCAACAACGCGACCTAACACCGAAATATCACGAATAAATTCACCTTGCGTTATGGTGGCAATACGCACGCGATCTAACGCGATTGACTGTTCTGCTTTGCTCCAACGCGACGCTGAAGGTGCTACTTGCCAGATAATACTCGCAATAATAATTGTGGCTAATATAATAATTAGCCAACGTTTTTTGGTCGGTGTGTTTTTTATTATTTGTATATCTTGTGCACTGGTGTCTTTAATCGACATGATTTATTCCCCCCGAATATAAAATCAGTGCTTAAACCTAAAGCAAAGCCATTTGCTAAAGTGCACTGATAATTACTAAGTCGCAGGTAGTAGAGAAAAGGTTTAAAAGTAATGAAAATAATTTTTATTGTAGGAAGGAGGCAGTGTTCTAAAAATTAAATAATTAACGGTTGCTATGCGCCCAAAAACTATGGAAAAGCCTTATCGATTGTTACTGTAGTAAGTTTTATTATGTTTGGAAGCTATATCTAGAAGTTATGCGTGAGAAATTAAGCAGCAATTAAAAGCCAAAAACTAAAAGCACAAGGTATAAACTGAAAACGGTTACAGTTTTGAGATTAATATGCTGTAGATAACGGCTTATTTTTTTAGTTTATTTTAGCACTTAACTTATGTCGCCATTGGCGGAATGCGATTAACAGGAGCAGCGACAGAGGGATGGAAAAGTCGATTATGCGGGTATAACGCGCGTAAGGAGTAAAGCCTGTAACTAAAGACACTTGTGCTTTAAGTACCGCTTGTTCAAATTGTGGTATTTGTTTAACGATATTACCTTGGTGATCAATTACGGCGGTAATACCGTTATTGGTTGCGCGCAAAAATGGTCGACCAAACTCTAGGGCACGCATTCTAACAATGTCTAAATGTTGATGCGGGCCGTGTGAATCACCAAACCAAGCATCGTTACTTACCGTTAGCAGTAAATTAGTTTGCTCAGTAAAGTTAGCGCTTAATTGCTCGGCAAAGGCAACCTCAAAACAAATTAACGGCAATAAATGAAAACCATTGGCGATTAAATTCTCTTGGACATAATCACCACGACTAAACGAAGACATTGGCAGGTTGAAAAATGGCGCTAAAGGCCTCAGCCAGTCAGCAAAAGGTACGAATTCGCCTATGGGCAATAAGTGGTGTTTAGCATACCGGTTTTCGTTGTTATATAAATAACTGCCTTGCTCATCTTCGGTAAACTTTTTGCCTAGCACAATTAAGTTGTTGTAATAGTTTTTACTATTAATGTTGTAGTCAATAATGCCAGAAATTATCGCGCTATTATTAAGTAGTGCTGAGCTTTGTGCTATTTCTAAAAAGTCCTGAGCTTGATTACTTGGCTCTACCGCTGTAATCGCAGATTCGGGCCAAATAATAATATCTGCTGGGTAATGTTGTCTTGTTAGGTCTAAGTACTTAAGCATAGTAGGCTGAGTTAACTCTGGTGCCCACTTTAGCTCTTGTTTAATATTACCTTGTACCATTACTGTGTTTACGGTTTGGCCTGTAGGGCTAACCCATAAAGTATTCTGAAGTAGTAAACTCATTGCGGCAATTGAGGCAATTATAGCGAAGTTTAGCTTGCGATTTTGTTGTTTAATAACAGAAACAATGGCAATACAAATGATAATGACCAAGGCACTGATACCTTTCTCACCTATTACTGGCGCAAACACGGCTAATGGACCATCAATCTGGCTGTAACCTAAAGTGAGCCAAGGAAAGCCAGTAAGAAATACACCGCGTAAAAATTCGCTTAATAACCAAAAGGGTAATAAAAGCCAGAGATTAAGTTTGTTTCGAGCAGAAAAGCGTGCGGCTAAGTAGCAAGCAAGGGCAAGAAATAGAGCCAAATATAAGCATAGTAGTACCATGAGTAATATCGATACAGGCAATGGTAGGCCACCAAACTGATCGATACTGACATGCACCCAACTTATACCTGCTGAAAACCAGCCAAAAGCAAATATAAAGCCTTGTTTAGCGGCAGCTTTAGCTGATTTTCCTTGTACTGTGTATAACCATGCAGGTAATACTATTGCTACAAGCCAGTAGTAAGAAAAAGGCGCGTAGCAGAATACTAGCGCTAATCCCAAAAAGAAGCTGAGTATATTTTCTTTAGCAGTGATGTTGCTAATCATTGATTTAAAGAATCTAGTCAGCATAGAGGTTAGTCAATGACTTTACCTGTAACAGCGTGATCTTTAGGTACAGTAATCTGCACTGTTTGAATACGTCGGTTATCAGCGGCAGTAACTTTAAAGATAACTTTATTGATGGTGATTTTTTCACCTTTTTTCGGCATATGTCCAAAGTGTTGAATTATAATGCCACCTATAGTGTCAGCGTCACTCTCATTGAATTGAAAATTAAAGTAATTATTAAAGTCGGTTAAGTCTGTCAGCGCTTTTACTTGATAAACTTGCCCGGCAAGGTGTTTAATATCTTCTTCCATAGCATCATCGGTTTCATCTTCAATTTCACCAACAATTAGCTCGAGAATATCTTCAATAGTAACGACACCTGAAACTCCGCCGTATTCATCAACAACAATGGCCATATGGTAACGTTGTTGGCGAAACTCTTTTAACAGCGGGTCAACCTTTTTACTTTCAGGCACAATAATAGCAGGTCGAATAACTTGCGATATAGTGAACTCATCTTCTGATTGATTAAAGCCATAAGCTAATAAATCTTTCGCTAAGAGAATGCCTTCAACGTCGTCAATATCTTCATTAATTACCGGAAATCTCGAATGACCAGACTCAACAATAACGGCTAGCGATTTTTCTAGCGGATCATTAATATCTAGAGTGATCATTTGTGAGCGTGGGATCATAATGTCGCGTACTCTCATATCAGATACGATAAGTACACCTTCGATCATTTGCTTAATGTCGGGATTAATTAGTTCACGATCTTCTGCATCGTTTAATGCATCGGTCAGTTGGTCTGTGCTTTTCGATTCTCCGGTAAAAACTTGCATAATTTTATCCAAGATAGATACATTCGAAGAACCGTTGCTAGAGTGGGGGTGATCGTCGCTCATAGAGCCTTTTAAAATCCTTGTTCGATGAATTTACACAATGTAAAACAGTTAGTTCAGTTTGTAACTGAATGTGGTTAAATTCAAGTATTAAATTGTAGCTTTAACGCTTTAGCACTAATTTCGCTAAGTAGTTTAAGCACTCGTTAAGTATATTTTATTAATTTATTTCGTAAGGGGCTGCAAAGCCCAAACCGGTAATTATTTTTGTTTCTAATGCTTCCATTTCATCTGCTTCGTCATCTTCAATATGATCAAAACCTAGTAAATGTAGGCAACCATGTATGGTCATATGTGCCCAATGTGCTTGTAAACTTTTTTGCTGCTCTATAGCTTCTTGCTCTACTACATCAACACAAATTACAAGATCACCGAGCAAATCAAGCTCAACACCTTCTGGCACCTCAAATGGAAATGAAAGCACATTCGTTGGTTTGTCTTTGCCTCTATATTGATGATTAAGCTCACGGCTCTCATCAATATTAACTAACCTAATAGTTAATTCAAAAGGCTTTTTATAAACACCTAGTGCAGCTTCTGACCATAGCTGGAAGTCAGCTATTTCAGGAACGGTTTTATCATCACAGACTAACTGTAAGTCGACAGTGATAGTAGCAGGGTTATTTGCCATGCTTGCTTTCACTTGAGCTTTCACCTGTGCTTTCACTTATGCCTTCACGTGATAAAGACTCAGCTTTTTGTTGTTGCTCGCGGTACTGCTGTTTCTCGACTTTTAAGCGATTTTCTTTTTGTTCCCAGGCATCATAAGCTTCAACTATGTGTGCCACAACAGGATGGCGAACAACATCTTTAGATTGAAAAAAGTTAAAACTTACACCTGGAATATCGACTAATACTTCAATCGCATGGCGCAGTCCTGATTTTTGTCCACGCGGTAAATCAACTTGTGTGATATCGCCAGTGATCACGGCGCGCGAATTAAAGCCAATACGTGTTAAAAACATTTTCATTTGTTCAACGGTAGTATTTTGGCTTTCATCAAGAATAATAAAAGCGTCGTTTAGCGTTCTACCACGCATGTAGGCTAGAGGCGCTACTTCGATGACATTACGTTCTATGAGTTTCTCTACTTTTTCAAAACCTAGCATTTCAAACAAAGCATCATATAAAGGACGTAAATAAGGATCGACTTTTTGTGAAAGATCACCGGGTAAAAAACCAAGTTTTTCGCCAGCTTCTACAGCAGGGCGTGTTAGCAATATACGTCTAATTTCTTGTCGCTCAAGTGCGTCTACTGCACAAGCAACCGCTAAATAGGTTTTACCGGTACCAGCAACGCCAACACCAAAGCTAATGTCGTTAGTAATTACGTTTTGAACATAGCTTTGTTGGTTTTCATTTCGAGGTTTAATAATGCCGCGCTTGGTTTTTATCGTTACCATTTCATCGTATTTAGCATCAATTTTGCTTGGTGCTGCTTCTAAAGCGCCAGCATCAACAATGGCTAAGTGCAACATTTGAGCTGTAATGGTGGTTGATTTACCTTTTACAATTTCTGTTTCTAGGTAAAGATCAATCAGCAGTTTTTTAACGGCATCGGTATTTAAGCTTTTACCGGTTACTTTAAATTCATGGCTTCTATAGCTGATCTCAACCCCCATTCGGCGTTCTATCGTTTTAAGGTTGTCATCCATAGGGCCGCATAAGTTTGCCAATCGATTATTATCGGCTGGAGATAATTCAAAGTTGATACTGGTATTTTTACTCAATTGATATTCCTGAGAGTTTTAAAATTTAATTAACATGGCAAGTGTTAGTCATATGCCATGTTAATGCGCAGATAATTATTTTAAGGCGTATAAGTTGCTACACCAAGCTCATTTATCGGGCTGTTGTTTTGCTCTGATTGGTGATGGCTATTCGCTAAAATATCGGCAGGAGAATGCGCGATACGTAAGCCCATTTCACTTTCTTGACGTACTAAGTCGCCACGTAGTGAGTTAGCATAGACATCGGTAATTTTTACATCAACGAACTGGCCAATAACGGTATGTGGTGCAACAAAATTCACAATACGATTGTTTTCAGTGCGGCCACGAAGTTCCATAGGGTTTTTCTTTGATGGACCTTCAACAAGGATGCGCTGCTCGGTATTAAGCATGTTACGGGCAATACGCAAAGCTTGTTGGCTGATACGGTCTTGCAGAATTTGTAGACGTTGCTTTTTAATCTCGTCGCTAATGTCATCAACCATATCTGCCGCTGGTGTTCCAGGGCGTGCACTGTAAATAAAGCTAAAGCTTAAATCAAAATCTACTGCTTTGATCAAGTTCATTGTCGCTTCAAAGTCATCATCAGTTTCACCTGGAAAGCCAATAATAAAGTCAGATGACATACAAATGTCAGGGCGCACTTTTTTCAATTTACGAATTTGTGACTTGTACTCAATTGCAGTATGACCACGCTTCATTTGCGTAAGAATGCGGTCTGAACCACTTTGAACTGGTAAATGCAAGTGACTTACAAGTTCAGGCACATCAGCATATACGTCGATAATATCATCGGTAAATTCAATCGGGTGCGATGTGGTGTAACGAATACGGTCAATACCATCAATGGTGGCAATTAAGCGTAAAAGCTCAGAAAAACGGCAAATTGTACCGTCATGTGAATCTCCGCGATAGCCATTCACGTTTTGACCTAATAAATTAACTTCACGCACACCTTGCTCAGCAAGTTGGGCAATTTCATATAAAACATCATCTAATGGACGACTAACTTCTTCACCACGCGTGTAAGGTACCACACAGAATGTACAGTATTTACTACAACCTTCCATGATAGAAACAAATGCGGTTGCACCATCGGCTTTTGGCTCAGGTAAGCGGTCAAACTTTTCAATTTCCGGAAAGCTAACATCAACAACTGGGCTTTTATCGCCAGTAACTTGTTGGATCATTTCAGGTAAACGATGCAAGGTTTGTGGACCAAACACCATATCTACGTATGGTGCGCGTTGACGAATAGCGTCACCTTCTTGTGAGGCAACACAGCCTCCAACACCAATAACAAGATCAGGTTTTTTAACTTTTAAGTTTTTCCAACGGCCTAACTGATGAAATACTTTTTCTTGTGCTTTTTCGCGAATAGAGCAGGTATTTAGTAAGATAACATCAGCATCTTCTGCTTCTTCGGCTAATTCAAAGCCATGGGTTGAATCTAAAAGTTCTGCCATTTTCTGCGAGTCATACTCGTTCATTTGACAGCCCCAAGTTTTGATGTATAGCTTTTTACTCATTTATTCGCGCCTAATCTTTCTATGAATTGATTCTAGTTTTTGCTAGAGAATTTAAGGAGGCGTATTTTACTCTTTCTTTGCCTGCGATGCTAGCTTAGAAATACTCAACAGATAAATTGCCTAATGGTTACTTGGATAATTAATTTTTCTTAAGGGGATTGCAAGGATTATCTCACTACCGTTTTCTTGGTTGTCATAGGTATGAAACGATGCATTAAATTTATTAGCAACTTGGCGAATATAGTACATAGCCATTTCGAAATTTATTTTACTGTTAAATTGCGCAAAGCTTTGTTCATTGTTGGTGACTTTTAACCAAATTTTTTCATTACTTATATTAACGCGCACTTCAAAGACCCCACTATTATCATTGATTATTGCAGCTAATATTGCTTCATAAATAATACGATAAATAGCACTTTGTAGATCATAGCGTACATCTTGGTCTTCAAAATCAAGGTGTAACGATACCAAAACGTGATATCGCCTTTGAAAGTAGTCAGCAAGGTAAGGTAATGCAACGGTTAGTGAGCTACCTGATAAACTACTCGGCGCTACATGGCTACTTTGTGTTAACAGCTCTTCTAAACATTCTCTGATTAGCGACTGAGCCTGATGGTTGTCTTGTTCAGGACATATTGTTTCATTTTGCTTCTCAGTTGACGCTGTTATTAATGTTTGTATTGTCATTAATTTACGACGAACAATCGAGGTTGCTTGGCTGTGGTTACTCAGTTCATCGTTTAATGCTTTATGAATATTGTTAATCGAGCGTGAGCGTAAATATAACAACCAGAAGGTTAATATAATTATGCTGATAATGATCACAACATAAAATATCTGACTATTTGGGTGCCAATACCATGGATATGAAACCTTAATATCTGCATAGGCTTTATAATCATTCCATTGGCCTAAGCTATTGGTGCTCATTATTTCGATATGATATTCGCCAGATGACAAACCCGTTAACGTTAACTGTGAACCGTTAATATCATTCCAATAACCACCATTTATCTGATATTTAAATTGCTTATCTTGTCCGGGTCTAAAATCTAAACTTGAAAGTTCTAAAGTTACAATGTCATTTGCAGAATCGATATAAATAACATCACATAACAGTTTAGCTTTACCAGAAACAATGGTTTTACTGATAAATGTTTTAGTTTGAACTTTATTTTCAATAAGTAAGGGGACCTCTACAACACCGCCGTAATGACTTGCATAAACCTTATTGTTTAAGAGAACGGGTTTTTTGGCGAAAGTAAATTGCTCTGTGTTGGCTACTAAGTTTAATTGATATGTGTCTGGATTAAGTCGATATAAACCTGGTCGGCCTGAGATCCATATTTCACCGTTGATAAAGCTCATATAGCCAAAAGTAATATTTTTTGCGAAATGAGAGAGTAGTTCACCCGCTAAGTTGAAAATAAAAAAACCATCCCCTTTAGTTGTAACATAAACTTTTTCTTGGTATTCAAGCAAGGCGATGACTTTATTTTCGCCAAAACTATTTACCTTTGTTACCGATCTGCTTTCAATATCAACAATATTAATACCTGTTGGTGTAGCAACCCACAGCTTATTATCTGATAAAGGTAAGGAGTCTATAACCTCCGGCGAACTTAAGCTTTCACCTAAAATATGATAATCAATTTTCTGACTTGCAATATTAAACTTGATAACACCACTTTCATTTGTTGCTAAATAAAGTGCGCCGTCTTTATATTTCATTGAAAGTAATAGCAAATTGTTGTTAGGGAAGTTAACCCGTTCAACAGTTTGCTTAATGCTGTTAAATTGCCATAGGCCATCAAATGTTGCGATGTAAATATTATCGTCATAGGAATAAAGATCGGTAATTATTTTGCCATTTTCACTGAATTGCTTATTGATGTTTGTAGGTAGGAATTTATTGTGCTCAGTTAATGAACCCAAGCCCCCGCCATAACTGCCTAATACTAAGTTTTTATGATGTACAGTTAAGGCAATGGCATTAAACCTGACATCAAATATTTTAGGAATGTTCTTAGCGATTGACTGTGTGACTTTATTCACGCCAAGGTTTGATAGAACCCATAAAACACCAGAGCTATCGTGGAAAGATTTTTTCACAAAAGTTGCGGGTATATTAGGATAGTTATGTGGAGTTTCGACTAAGTTAGATACATTGTATTGCTCTATCTTCCCTTTAGTATCAATAGCAAAAAGACTAAGCATATCATTTGATGCAGTAAGTGATGTAATTGCATTTTCTACTTGAATGATTGTTCTTTCTTGATTGTCTGCGAAGGCAATTAACTCATTGCCTTTAGCTATCATTAATGTTGTTTCAGCAGCTGATATTGCTGTGGTTTTTCCTGCTTCTATCAACACGAGGTCATTATCTACAACTTTAAATACACCTTCAGAGTTTGCTACATAAATGTGCTGCTTGGTATGTAAGAGAAAATCAATTTGAGTATTATCTGCTATTAATTTTGTTTCCTGTAATAGCGGATTGAATTTATAAAATTTATTGGTGGCGTTAAGGTAATAGCTCCCTTGGTGCTCAACTGCTTGATAGACACTTTTAGAATCAATATCAACATTTAACTTCGTCGCATTACCCGTGTTAGTGTCGAATAGCCATAATTGGTGAGTTTCTGTTGCTAACAGCAATTTATCGTCGGCAAGTAGGTCGATATCGTTTATCCAATTAAAGGGCAGTGGCCAATCTTTGTTATTACTGTTAAAGACAACATTATTTTTACTATCATTACGAATGAGGCCGCTAGCGGTCGCCAACCAAATAAACCCTTTGTTATCTTGAACAATATCAATGCTTTGTAGTGATTGGTTGTTTGAGTTATTAGCGTTGGCAGCAGTACTGAAAAAGCTAGTGAATAACATTAAAAATGGTGCTAAAAAGCACCAACTATACGCAGAGAAACATTTAGCTGTATTAGGTAATACTTTCAGGAGCTTCTTTAGGAGGGTGGCGCTCATCACCACAGACAGCGAAAACATTCGGCACTTTGTCTTCAAGTTCAGGTTTTTGTACCAAGAGATAAGTTGGCTTTCTTGGAGAGTTTTCACTGCGTTTAATTGCCCATGCTTTTCGCACTTTTTCGGCATGTTCTTTTCCATACTTTACTTCAAATGCGGTGGCGATCATTTCAACGCCAAAATCATCCATCACCATGATGGCGTTATCATGGTAGCCACTTGTCGTGTCAAAATCTATATCCACAGTTAAAATTTTATTATTGGGTAATACTAAATCTGCTTTTATTTTTGAGATAACAGCACGATCTTTATGAGATTTTAATTGGCTTAAATTCGGTTTTTCGCTCAGATCATAAACGAGATTAATATCCTTCGCTATTCTATTTTCTTTTCTTAAAGCGGTCATTTTTTATTCCTTTAGTGATTTTATTATTGATTGTTATTTCATCTGATTTTTTAATACTATATTAGAAAGGTGATTTTTATAGAAGGGATCACTCATTATTTTTAAGGATACTTTATGCAGTGGGTTGAGGCATTGAAGGAAAAGGGTTTTAGTCAAATTGAAAATTTTTTACCAAGACAGCAGGCAGAGCAATTAAGAAAACAAATAATTAAAGCGAATCATATAAAAAAGTGGAATTTACTTACAACGCCGTATCGGCCACTGATGAATGTTAAAGATAGAATATCTACAATCGTAATTGATAAACAAAGGCATATTCAGGCAACTAAAGCATTTAAAAGAGGGAAGTTTTCATTTTCTTTTTATCGTTCCAGCAATAAGCATGCTAAACAACATGGCCAGGCTGAATTGCATAAAGCTGTGGGTCAAAAAGTGCTGCATTTACTACAAGATAAGGCTTTAATTAAAGGAGAGTTGCAAGATTCGTTTTTTGCTGACTACAGAAAGGGTCAGTTTATTAGCTACCATAGTGATGGAGGCGCGGGAAAATATGCTTTTATTTATCAACTATCGACAGGCTGGCAGCAAAAATATGGCGGACAATTAGAGCTATACCCAAAAAAAATTAAATTTTACAAGCGTGTTTTAACACCGAGGTTTAACTGCTTAACTATTTTAAAGTTAGCGCATCCAATGCCACATAGTGTGAGATTACTTAATAATCCTGCACATAAACATCGAATTACCATATCAGGTTGGGTAGAATAACTTAACCTTGATAAAGTATAAAAATCATTATGAATCAGTTCGATTGTGTAGTTGTAGGTGGAGGCATGGTGGGCGCAGCAAGTGCACTGTCACTTGCTGAATTAGGCTTGAAAATTGCGGTTGTTGAAAAGAGCGCACCAAAAGACTTTACTCCAGAGCAAGCATTTGATCTTCGAGTGTCTGCAATTTCACTGGCATCTGAGCATTTACTTAAACAACTGGGTGGGTGGCAACAGATTCAGCAGTGGCGTATGTGTCCATACAAGCGACTCGGTGTTTGGGAGGCGGAACAAAGTTATACAGAGTTTGATGCTGCTGATATTAAGCAAACACATTTAGGGCACATTATTGAAAATAGATTAATACAACTTTCGCTTTGGCAAAAATTGCAACAACATAGCAATATTACTTTGTTGTGCCCCGAAACGTTAATTAGTATTGAGCAGTGCTCATCAAATGTAGTCATAACGCTATCAACACAAACTATAAATGCTAAAATCCTTATTGGTGCCGACGGCGCTAACTCTTTAGTACGAAAACTTTCAAATATTGGCACTACTGGTTGGGATTATGCTCAATCGGCAATGTTAATAAATGTTAAAACAGAAAAAGCCCAGCAAGATATCACTTGGCAGCAGTTTTACCCATCGGGGCCTCTTGCCATGTTGCCTATGCCAGGAAATTTCGCTTCATTAGTTTGGTATCATGATAAGGATGAGATAAAACGACTTTCAGCGCTATCATCTAATCAATTAACTGAAGCGATCGCCAAAAACTTTCCTGCGCGTTTAGGTAAAGTGGAGGTTATTGATAAAGCTGCTTTCCCGATAACAAGGCGACATGCGAATCAATATCATAAAAATCGAATATTGTTGATAGGTGATGCAGCACACACAATTAATCCAATGGCAGGCCAAGGGGTTAACTTAGGCTTTAAAGATGTTAAGGCACTACAGCATGTGATAGCTAAAGCGATTGGTAATGGTGAGACTTGGCACGAGCCTAAGGTATTGTCTAGTTATCAACAGCAACGAAGAACAGACAACTTATTAATGATGACAACAATGGATGCGTTATATTTATCTTTCGGACATGTTTCACCATTGGCAAAGTTGGCGAGAAATGCAGGATTGATGATGGTAAATAAATTACCAAAAGTAAAAAATAAAGCGCTAGCTTATGCGTGTGGGCTATAAATACTAAGGTGCTTGCTATAATGGTAAGCGCATGTAAAGAGTAATAATTAAATTAGATAAAATTTTAAAAGAAGTATAAAAAAGAGGTAATAAATAAATCTAGAATGGTGCGGAAGGAGAGACTTGAACTCTCACATCTTGCGATACTGGAACCTAAATCCAGCGCGTCTACCAATTCCGCCACTTCCGCATTTTCAGGTAGTAGTTTTGAAAAAATCAAAACTATATAACTAACTATAGAACATAAATAATAAAAAGTGGCTGGGGTATGAGGATTTGAACCTCAGAATGACGGGATCAAAACCCGCTGCCTTACCGCTTGGCTATACCCCAACTGAATACTTCTATTAATTTAATTTTTTAACATTGATGGACTTTCGAATAATACAGAGAATAAAAGAAAGTGGCTGGGGTATGAGGATTTGAACCTCAGAATGACGGGATCAAAACCCGCTGCCTTACCGCTTGGCTATACCCCAACAATGTTATTTACTTTCTAATAAGTATCGTGATGATAATTATTAGTAGAATGGTACGGGTCAAGAGACTTGAACTCTCACATCTTGCGATACTGGAACCTAAATCCAGCGCGTCTACCAATTCCGCCAAACCCGCATTTCTTCTATTACTACTAAGAGTGGAAATGGTGGCTACACCGGGATTTGAACCTGGGACCCCATCATTATGAGTGATGTGCTCTAACCAGCTGAGCTATGTAGCCATTCCATCTTGCCTCTCAGCAAGTGGCGCGTATTATGCAAATCTGATTGCCTTACGTCAACCGTTTTTTATCAATTAAATAAGACTTTTTGTTTGTTTGGCTATTGAATGTGCAATTTGTCGGATATATGCGCAAAAAAGGCAAGGAAAGTTAAACTTATTAGCTAAAAAATACTAATAAGTTTATTCATACTGATTAAGTTAACTTTACTTTATACGCTCATTCGCTACTTTAGCTAAATGCGCTGAGCTTTTCTTTATTATCTCTAAGTTTTCATTTACTGTTTTTACTGGGAGTTTTCCTATTAAATACTCACCAACATCTAAAGCATTTGAAGTGGCTGAGAAGGTAAGTAAGTTTTCTCCGTTGCATTGAATGCTATCAAATATAGATCTAATAGTAATGTTGTTAGATTTTAAGTACTTTCGTAAACGTTTTTTGTCATTAATTGAGACATACTCACAAATACGTAAAGACATGTTTTCATCAAAAGCTAAGCTTTGTGGTGCGTAAGAAAGTGCCGTAGCAAGTACTAAAGAAGCTAGTAGTGTGGTTTTCATATAATTCCTAGGGTATTTGATTTATTTTATTGTTTTAGAAAGTTTATCTGCAAAATGAAATTTTGCCAGTTTATGCAGCAAATGTTTGATGGTTTCAAATATTACTGCCTATATTTTAATGCATTTATGATGTGCAAAGTAGCTTTTAACCTATACTTGCAAGAGAAGTGAGTGATTAAGGCCTAATAATAGTTGATATAAGTGGAAAGTGTTCTTGCCAAAAAAAAGAGAGCCGCAGCTCTCTTTATTATTATTTAATAGTTAGGTATTAAACGTTAAATCTAAAGTGTACAACGTCACCATCTTTAACTCGGTATTCTTTACCTTCTAAACGCCATTTTCCTGCTTCTTTTGCACCAGACTCGCCATTAAACTCAATAAAGTCATCGTAAGCAATAACTTCAGCGCGTATAAAACCTTTTTCAAAGTCAGTGTGGATAACGCCTGCTGCTTGCGGAGCTGTAGCGTTTTGTTTAACTGTCCAAGCTCTTACTTCTTTTACACCAGCAGTGAAGTAGGTTTGTAAATGCAGTAAAGAGTAACCCGCATTTATGACCCGATTAAGTCCTGGTTCTTCTAGACCTAAATCAGCCATAAATTCTACACGGTCTTCATCATCCATTTCTGATAATTCGCTTTCAATTTCAGCACATACGGCAACTACAATAGCACCTTCTTTTGCTGCAATCTCTTGTACTTGATCTAAGTAAGGGTTATTTTCAAAACCGTCATCATTTACATTGGCAATGTACATGGTTGGTTTAATGGTTAAAAAGTTTAAGTAGGCAACAGCTGCTTTTTCTTCTTTAGTTAACGCTAAAGAGCGAACCATTTCGCCTTCTTCAACATGTTTTAATATTTTTTGCAAAACTGGCATTTCAAACTTTGCTTCAGCGTCGCCGCCTTTAGCTTTTTTAGCTAAACGAAAAATAGCGCGTTCTGCGGTATCCATATCTGATAAGGCTAGCTCGGTATTGATTACTTCAATATCATCAATAGGACTTACTTTATTAGCAACATGAATAATATTGTCGTTTTCAAAACAACGAACAACATGGCCAATGGCATCAGTTTCACGAATGTTAGCGAGGAATTTGTTACCTAAACCTTCACCCTTTGAAGCGCCAGCTACTAAGCCTGCGATATCGACAAACTCCATTGTGGTAGCTAAAACACGTTCAGGTTTTACAATACTTGCAAGAGCATCTAGACGAGGATCTGGCACAGGTACTACACCTGTATTTGGCTCGATTGTACAAAAGGGGAAGTTAGCAGCTTCAATACCCGCTTTAGTTAACGCATTGAAAAGTGTTGATTTACCTACGTTGGGCAAGCCAACAATACCACATTTAAAACCCATGATGTTTACCTATTATGTTGACGCAATAACGTTATTGCGCTTTAAAAGAATGTAGACGATTTTGTGCTTTTTTCACATCGTCTTTTTGCCAAATTTCAAAACAGCGCGCGGCTTCATCTATTGCTTGGTCTATTAAGTTTTGTTCTATTGCTGGCGCTTTGCCAAGCACATGCCCAGTAACGCGGTCGCGATGACCTGGATGATCAATACCGATGCGTAACCGATAAAATTCTTTATTGTTTGCTAATGACGAAATAATATCGCGTAAGCCGTTGTGTCCACCATGTCCGCCACCGAGTTTTATTTTACAAACACCAGGTAACATATCGAGTTCGTCGTGTGCAACGAGAATATTTTCAACAGGAATACGAAAAAAATTTGCTAATGGAGCTACTGATTGTCCGCTACGATTCATAAAGGTGGTAGGAATAAGAAGGTGAACTAATTGGCCAGCAATTAATCCTTTACCGTAGAGACCAAAATATTTTTTTTCTGGCTTTAGCGAGATGTTATAACGTGAAGCAAGCTCTTGAACAAACCAATCACCAGCGTTATGACGGGTTTTACTGTATTCGGAACCTGGGTTTCCTAATCCAACTACTAACTGAATCGTCATTTAATCGTTTACTCTGGTTATTCAAATTTCAGCTTGATAAATCAAGCGGCTTGAAAACTAAAAAGCTTAAAGGGTCTGTTATTAAACATGCCCTTTAAGCTTATTTCGGTGAGTAAAGTTAACGATTACTCAGCTGGAGCTTCTGTAGGAGCTTCATCTGCAGCTTCGTCATCTTCACTTACAACTTTATCAGCATTTAATGTAGCTACTGCTTGGTCATGATCTTCGCCTTTAGCTAGCTCATCAGAAGTAACACCTTTTGGTAAAGTGATATCTGATAAATGTAAAGTTTGACCAATTTCTAAGTTAGCAACATCAATTTCGATGTACTCAGGAATGTCAGCAGGTAAACATGTAATTGCGATTTCATTCATATGGTGAGCCATAGTACCACCAAGTTTCTCTGCTTCTTCTTCATTTAAGAAGTGAATTGGAGCGTTAACTTGTACAGCATTTTTAGCATTGATACGTAAAAAATCTAAGTGCATTACAACTTGCTTGTACGGGTGACGTTGCATGTCTTTTAAAAGACACTCAACAGGCTTGCCGTCAACGTTGATTGTTAAAACGTGAGAGTAAAATGCTTCTTCTTGTTGTGCACGGAAAACATTTTTGTGCTCTAACGTTAAAGAAACAGGCTCTTTGCCTTCACCGTAAATAATTGCTGGAACTTTGTTCGCGTGACGTAGGCGGCGGCTCGCACCTTTCCCTAAATCTGTACGTACTTCAGCATCCAATGTAAATAAATCTGTCATGGTAATATCCATTATATAAAAATTAAAAGTTGTTACTTTTTGCGACCAAAAGCAACCTGTTACCTTCTTGCTTTTTAATCACTGAATATGAAATCAAGTGCAATTAGCTAAAAAAGGCGCAGCATGATAACACCCAAATGCAGTTATATCCAATATTATGTTGTTTAAAGTTCAGGTATTAATAATTAATTATTGTAGGCATTTAATTGTAAGTTATATTGCAGAGCAAGTGCTTTGTATTCACCATTAACTTTTAAATCTTTAATGCAGGTATCTAACTGGTTTAATAGCTGCTCTGGATTGGGAATGTTTTGAGAAAACTTTGACACGGTAAGGTAATAGTCTTTTTCAGCAATAAATAAATCATGAACCGTAATTTTATTTGTTACATCTAATTGGTTTGCATACCAAAGAATGGTTTCTTTTGAGTTAAGCAATAGTTCAAAACGTTGTGGAGAGGCTAGCATTTGACGAATTAAAGCTTTAAAACTATATCCGGTAGTCACTTCCTGCAAGGTTTTTTTACTATTTATAGCGTTTAAAATTTCTGGCGTATAAGTTAAACCAGAAAGGTGCCCAACGGTATAGTTATCTATGTCACTAAGTTTATTAATGACGATGTTGTTATCTTTTTTAGATGCGAAGGCATAAGTAGTTGAAAATATGGGTTCTTTACCATAGTAAACAAAAGCATTGCGTTCTTTTGTATAAGAGTAAACACTGACATCTATATCGCCTGTTTGCATATAAAGATGCGTTCTCATTACTGGCAATGTTTTATATTTAGGCTGGTAAGCGGTATTTTTCATGCACATATTTATAATTTCTTTGCCAAAGCCTAACTCAGGTAGGATAGGGGTGGAGAAAAAATAAGGCGGCCATTCAAGGTTATTAATATAAACCTTTTTACTGATGGCGAAGCTTGAGTAAAACACAAAAATAGCCATGTAAATAAATAGATTCAATTGTTTTAATAACGACATAATGTACCTTTTTTAAAGCAATACTAAATAAAAGTATTTTGTGTAGCCTTTATTAGTATATGAAGAGATAGTTATTTTTTACAGGTTGAAACTTAGAATAAGTTATTATACCCAATGTAATAAGTTATTGACGATTTAAACCGCCTTAAAATGATCGATTATTTATTTCAGTTGGTATTATATAAAGGTTTATCGGTATCAGAATACAGTGTTGTATTTTTCATAAAGCGTTAATTTTATTTTGAGGTCATAAAAAAAGCACCCTAAGGTGCTTTATTCAATAGTTGATTTTAAGTTTAAAACTTAAGCATCAAACATTGCAGATATTGACTCTTCATTACAAACTCGGCGGATAGCTTCAGACAACATACCACTTAAAGTAAGTTGGCGTACATTGCCAAGTGCTTTGATTTCAGCTGATAATGGAATTGAATCTGTTACAACAACTTCATCAATTACTGAATTTTTTAAGTTTTCAGCAGCATTACCTGAAAGTACCGGGTGAGTTGCATAAGCAAATACACGTTTAGCACCATGTTCTTTCAATGCTTCAGCGGCTTTTGCAAGTGTACCACCGGTATCAATCATATCGTCAACGATGAAACAATCTCGTCCTTTTACATCACCAATAATATGCATTACTTGTGCAACATTGGCTTTAGGACGACGTTTATCTATGATGGCAAGATCAGCATCTTCTAATAACTTAGCAACAGCACGAGCACGTACAACACCACCAATATCAGGAGAAACTACCACAGGGTTTTCGATGTTACGCGCTAACATATCTTCAAGTAAGATTGGTGTACCAAATACGTTATCAACTGGTACATCAAAAAAGCCTTGAATTTGCTCTGCGTGTAAATCAACCGTTAATACACGGTCGACACCTACACTTGATAAAAAGTCGGCCACTACTTTCGCTGTAATTGGTACACGAGCACTGCGAACGCGACGGTCTTGACGTGCATAGCCAAAATAAGGCATAACAGCAGTAATACGACCAGCAGATGCACGACGAAGCGCATCAATCATCACGATTAATTCCATTAAGTTATCATTGGTAGGAGCGCATGTTGATTGAATAATGAAAACATCGGCACCACGCACGTTTTCAGTAATTTCAACACTTATTTCACCATCACTAAAACTACCAATCTTGGCTTCGCCTAAGGTGATGTATAAGCGATTAGCGATTTGTTTGGCCAGTTCAGGGGTGGCGTTACCCGCAAAAATCTTCATGTCAGGCACTGTCAGTTCCTCAGAAACTTTTGACATTTAAATTACGATACTGAATAAAACGGTATGTTAAATATCAGCAAATTATTTTATTTTTGCCAGTTTTAATGGCATTTATTTTAATTTCATCCGAACTTAATTGTCGTTTACCGCTGCAATTTCAGCATGTAAGGGCGATTTATTTAGTCCTTCGGCTACGAATGATTCTATACCAGCAGGTAGTAAAGATTGTACATAGCACGCTTCTTGTTTAGAGCTAAAACGTGAGAAAATACACGCACCAGTTCCTGTCATCTGGGACGGCGCATATTCTATCAACCAAGCCAGTAGTTTGGCAACCTCGGGGTAGTGTTTAATTACCCAAGTTTGGCAATCATTGTGATAATTTTCGATGTTATCATCGCTGTAACGTATAGAGGGCGTATCTCGTGTTAAATCTTTCGAGGTAAAAACACTTTGTGTAGAAATACTACAATTAGGCTTTGATATTAAATACCAATAAGTTTTTGGTGAGGCAGGAGTAAGTTGCTCACCAATACCTTGTGCGAAGGCAGCATAGCCGTGAATAAAAATAGGTACATCGGCGCCAAGGGTTAGGCCAAGTTCAGCAAGTTGTTTAATCGTTAAGTTAGTTTTCCACAATGTGTTTAGAGCAAGTAATACCGTTGCCGCATTAGATGAACCACCACCTAAGCCGCCCCCCATAGGCAATCGTTTCTCTAATTGAATATCTACACCTTGATGGCAACCGGTAAAGCTTTGTAATAATCTCGCAGCTTTAATGATTAAATTGTCGTTATTATCAACGCCAGGGATAGGAGTAAGCAGGGTTATTGCGTTATTTTCAGTGATCTTAAAAGCTAAGGTATCGTGGTAATCGAGAAACTGAAAAACGGTTTCTAACTGATGATAACCATTGTCCATTCTGCCAACAATATGTAGAAATAAATTAAGTTTTGCCGGTGAAGGAAATGTTGTAAATGACGTTGTATTCAAAACTATCTCGCTAAGTTTTCCATGAGTGTATAACAATTTTAATCCGCAACTCGCCTTGGGTTATTGTTAATTGCTTTGCTAATTGAAACTGTTCA
Organism: Colwellia sp. NW0002-52-1; assembly: GCF_057550865.1. NCBI lineage: Bacteria > Pseudomonadati > Pseudomonadota > Gammaproteobacteria > Alteromonadales > Colwelliaceae > Colwellia > Colwellia sp. NW0002-52-1. Next base: position 184,140 of record NZ_BAAJLU010000004.1, read on the forward strand.
ATGTGATGATATTTACTGTATTTTACTTGCCATACTTTATTGTTATAACTGCTCGTTAAACTTTCAGGAAGTTGAGTTTTATCGTGATAAACAACTTTGTCAGAAGGTAAGTAAGCTAAGCCTTTTAACCAATAGCTCATTGCACGAGTTGGCAGGTTTAGACCAGTTAATGTGTATATTAACTCATCTAAATTTTGTGTCGCATAGCTTTGGCCATCAACCTCTAAAGTCACGTTGTTATGTTGCTTTTTGAGAGATAAAACTTGAATACCGAATAATGTTGATAAATTCAGTGACTCCGACTTTTCAGTATCATTTTTTTGCCAATGCAATGTTGCACTTTGTCGATTTTGCTCATTTATAAAGGCTATTTTCCCAGTAATGGTCCAACTCTTGAGCGCTGATACTTGCTTATTTCGAGTTTCAATATCCTGATTTTGTTGCTTATCGCTCACGGGAATATCATTAATACTACTACAAGCGCTTAATATGCTGGTAAAAAGTAGTATGAGGAGTTGTTTATAATGCATAGTTTTCCTGTGGTTATTGTGCGGCATTACTTTCCTTTCGAGCTTTGAAACAATAACAAATAACGAAAACATATAACTTACATGCTTTCAATTTAGGCGGAACTTTCGTAAAATTATCGCGATTTTTCATTGCAGATCATAGTTTTTTTTCAAAAACTCACAGATAAACATATTAAATCACGTTGATAAACACATATTTAACCACAATATAGGCGTTTTAAGCGTATAATTAACTGCAATATTATTTAACATTTGTCTTGCTTTTTCCGGTTATTAACCATTTTTGGACTCAATATATTTATATGTCGATAGTTGCAGTAGGTATCAATCATAAAACCGCACCGGTTGCTGTTAGGGAAAAAATTTCATTTAACCCTGATAACTTGAGTTCGGCATTACAGGAACTGATCCACTCAGTAGACTGTAAAGAAGCTGCTATTTTATCAACCTGTAATCGTACTGAGTTATATATTGTTCAAGACGGTGATGTAACCTTAACCCAAGAACGTTTAGTACGCTGGTTAGAGCAACATCATAATGTACCAGCATCAACCATATCTCCCAGTTTATATTGGCATAAAGATCAACATGCGGTTAATCATATGATGCGTGTTGCTTGTGGTTTAGATTCTCTAGTATTAGGTGAACCGCAAATATTAGGACAAATGAAGCAAGCCTATAAGCAAGCTAAAGCTGCTGGCTCAATGGCTTTGGTTATGGATAGATTGTTTCAGCGTACTTTTGGTGTTGCAAAACAAGTTAGAACCGATACTGAGATTGGTGCTAGCGCCGTTTCGGTAGCTTTTGCCGCTGTTAACTTAGCCAAACATATTTTTGCAAGTTTAGACAAAACTAGAGTATTGCTGGTAGGCGCTGGTGAAACGATTGAATTAGTTGCTAAACATTTGTATGAAAATAACGTTGGCCATATTACTGTTGCCAATCGGACACTTAGCCGTGCAGAAAATATGGCAAATAAATTTGGTGCTGATGTTATAACGCTTGCACAGATCCCTGAAATGATGGCTAGCGCAGATATCGTTATCAGCTCAACAGCCAGTACCTTACCTATTATTGGTAAAGGTATGGTAGAAAAAGCGTTAACCAAAAGAAAGCATCGACCTATGTTTATGGTAGATTTAGCGGTACCGCGCGATATTGAAGAGCAAGTTTCTGATCTTGAAGATGTGTTTCTTTATACTGTTGATGATTTACAAAATATAATTTCAAAAAATTTAGATAATCGTCGTAAAGAGGCAGTATTGGCTGAAGGCATAGTATCCGACCAATCGGCCAGTTTTATGTCGTGGCTACGGGGATTAAATACACAAGATACGGTAATTTCTTATCGTAAACAGTGCTTAGAAAGCCGCGATCAATTATTAGAAAAAGCGCTGCAACAATTATCTGCAGATAAAAGCCCTGAAGCGGTTATTGCTGAGCTTGCCACTAAACTAACGAATAAATTTATGCATGCCCCTACGAGTGCTATTCAATCTGCTGCACAAGGTGGTCAATTAGATCGACTTGTTTACTTGCGTGATATTTTTGATATTCGCCATAAAGAATAGCCATACTAATTAGCTTTAATCCTGTTTTTCTCATGAAAGTAAACTTTCTCTAACACGCAAATAGGTATTTATTTATCCATTTTGTATAAATCACTGCTAATTACCGGCTTAGTCGAATATAATGCGCAAGTAATACCACGTTGATTAATGAACTGCTTATAGTTAATGGTTAAGATGAAAATCCACAACGTTATAAAATTTATAAGTATAATAATAACTTACTAATGTTTATATCTTGTGTTTATCCATTTTACCTTATAAAAAAGTAGCCCATTAAATTAATCAAATTGGCACAATTCATCAATTATTGACTATATAAGATCATTTAATGAATAAATCTGTTTACCAAAAACTTGAGATACTTGTCGAACGCTTTGAAGAAGTTCAAGCGTTATTGTCTGATCCTGAAACTATTTCGAATCAAGAAAAGTTCCAAGCCTTATCGAAAGAATTCTCACAATTAGAAGTAGTTACAACGGCGTTTCATGCTTATCAAGAGGCTGAGAATGATTTTGCTACCGCAGAAGAAATGCTTAAAGATGAAGACCCTGATATGCGCGAAATGGCGCAAGAAGAATTTAAAGCGGCAAAGAAAGCGGTAGAAGAAATGACCGGCGAGCTGCAAGTATTGTTATTACCTCGTGACCCTAAAGACGATAACAATTGCTTTGTTGAAATTCGCGCAGGCGCGGGTGGTGATGAAGCGGCTATTTTTGCTGGTGATTTATTTCGTATGTACAGTCGCTATGCTGAAAAGCAAGGTTGGAAAATAGAATTAATGAATTCTAACGAAAGTGAACAAGGTGGCTTTAAAGAGATTGTTGCTAAGGTCAATGGCGTCGGTGTGTACGGACAAATGAAATATGAGTCAGGTGGACACCGGGTACAACGTGTGCCAGAAACTGAATCTCAAGGTCGAGTGCATACATCTGCATGTACTGTAGTTGTGATGCCAGAAATTCCAGAATCACAAGCGATTGAAATTAATAAAGCAGACTTGAAAGTAGACACCTTCCGCGCCTCAGGAGCGGGTGGTCAGCATGTTAACAAAACAGACTCTGCTATACGTATCACGCATATTCCAAGTGGTGTGGTTGTTGAGTGTCAAGACCAGCGTTCGCAACATAAAAACCGTGCGCAAGCTATGTCTGTATTGCAAGCGCGTTTGCAACAAGCCGAAGATGAAAAACGTCGTAGTGCTGAAGAGTCATCACGCCGTAATTTAGTCGCTAGTGGTGATCGATCTGAACGTATTCGTACGTACAACTTCCCGCAAGGGCGCATGAGTGATCACCGTATTAACCTCACGCTTTATCGTTTAAACGAGATCATGGAAGGCAACTTGCAATTAGTGCTTGAACCTATCATGCAAGAAAGTCAGGCTGATCTATTGGCAGAGCTTGCTGAGCAGAATTAGTGATTAAGTCTGTAGCAACAAAGGGGTTATCGGTTGAACTTGTATCGTCGATGACCCTAGCTAATTTAATTGCTTACGGTGAAGAACTTTTGTCGCCTCAATCTGATAGCGCAAAATTAGATACTGAAATTTTAATCTGCTTCGTTATTAATAAAGAGCGTAGTTTTTTATTAACCTGGCCAGAAAAACTATTATCTCAAGAGCAAACAAAGCACTTTATTGAGTTAATGCTTCGCAGAATTGCAGGTGAGCCTATTGCTTATATTGTTAACTTGCGCGAGTTTTGGTCTTTACCATTTCAAGTATCTCCAGCTACTTTAATTCCTCGTCCCGATACCGAAGTACTAGTTGAGCTGGTGTTATCTCAACATGTAAACGAACACTTAAAGTGTTTGGATTTAGGCACTGGTACAGGGGCAATTGCATTAGCATTGGCATCAGAGAAGCCGCAATGGATTATTGAAGCGATAGACTTTAATCACGATGCAGTTGAACTTGCTAAACGCAATGCAAAAAATTTAAACTTATCGCATGTTGATATTTATCAAAGTGATTGGTTTGAAAATGTTTCTGTAAATAAGTCTTTTGATATTATTGTCAGTAACCCACCTTATATTGACGAGAATGACCATCACCTAAGTGAAGGTGATGTAAGGTATGAGCCTAAAACTGCGTTAGTTGCAGCAGATAGTGGTTTAGCCGATATTAAGGTTATAGCTAACAAGGCGAGAAAATTTTTAAATGCTGGTGGATTTTTGTATATCGAGCATGGTTTTGAACAAAGCCTTGCAGTAAAGCAAATACTCGCAGATTTTGCTTATAGCGAAATTGAAACAATTAAAGATTATAGTAACAACGACCGCATTACACTTGCTTGTTACTCAGTGTAAAAACTAAAACTAAAACTAAAACAAAAGAATAACAATAAACTAAATGGAGTTCATTATGCTTAAACACTTACACATGACCGTGGCTGTGATCAGTATTTTACTGTTTACTTTTCGCTTTGCTTTAACCTTAGTCAATTCAAATAAATTGTCATTGAAATGGCTGAAAATTGCCCCACATATTATCGATACATTATTGCTTGGTCTTGGCATAGCTTTATCAATCAAGTTAGCAATAAATCCAGCTGAACAATTGTGGTTGGCTGAAAAGCTATTAGCCGTTTTTGCTTATATTTTTACAGGTTACTACACCTTGAAATTGGCGCGTAATCGTACCATGCAAATTATTGGTTTTTTAGGTGCGATAGGCTGGGTAATGTTAATTGTACGCATTGCGATAAGTAAGGAAACTGTGTTTCTAGCGAGCTTATAAATATTAAATTTAATAGAGTATGCATGAACGAATTGTTGTTATCAGAAATTAAATCTGAAAAAAATGAATTACTACAAACTTTTCTATTAGTAGAAACGTATATTTTTGGTCAAAATACCACGGTTCAATCTGAGTTAGATGAACTTGTTGCTTATTGCCAAGCAGAAACCGATGAAATTAAAGATCCCGTAGAGCGCGCTGAAGTGCTAATTAATGCCTTGTTTGTTGATCAGTTATTCATTGATAACCAGCAACAAAACTGGCCGGTAATTTCATTTCAAACATCATCAGCATTAACACATAAGCTAATTTCGCCGGTTTTAAAAGCGGTGCTCATTGCATATGTAGCCAATAGCTGTGACTGTAAGGCCGATATCGTTTATGTGCCAGAAAAAGCCATGTTGAGAATAATATGTGATGATAATTACGCCATTATATTTGACCCAGTTACGGGCGAATCTTTAAATTGGCATGAACTTGATATCCGAATGAGTGAGATCTCAGGTGACCCATTTGAAGTGACTTTAGATATTATGAAACAAGAGAGCTTAGTACTTGAACATATTACAAGTTTAAAAGCGGCCTTTATTCGTGAGCAAGCATACAGTAACGCACTAAAGTGTGTTGATATGTTGTTAGCATTAAATCCAGACGATCCTTTTGAACGTCGTGATCGTGGTTTCTTATTACACCAGCTTGATTGTTTTAAAGTTGCATACGATGACTATCAATACTTTGTTGAGCAATGCCCAAAAGATCCAGCTGCGCAATTATTAAAGCAACAACTAGATAAAATTTCAATTTCAGATACGATACTGCACTAATTAAAGTTTACCGGTTAAAATAAAATATAAAAATAATAACTAAGTAAATTCAGTAAATTAAAAGGATAAGTAATGCAAGATACAGTTTTGGTAAATACGCCATTAATCACTAACGATGCCACGGTGCTCGGAATTTTGGCGTTAATTCTAGGCTTAGTTTTTTATACATCAAACAGTAGCAATGCTGCTTGTCGTTCATTTTATAAATATGTACCCGCATTATTAATGTGTTACTTATTACCCTCATTATTAAATACGTTTGGCATTGTTAGTGCTGAAGTAAGCCAAGTTGACGAAGTAGCGAAATACTTTCTGTTGCCGGCATGTTTAGTGTTGTTAACGCTTAGTATCGATATTAAAGCGATAGCAGGTTTAGGTAGCAAAGCCGTTATTATGTTTTTAACGGGCACTGTCGGCGTTATTATTGGCGGGCCATTAGCCTTATTGATAGTTTCTGCTGTATGGCCTGAGTTAATTGGCGTAACGGGCCCTGACGCTGTTTGGCGTGGAATGGCCGCTTTAGCAGGTAGTTGGATTGGCGGCGGCGCTAATATGCTTGCCATGAAAGAAATTTATGGCGCTGACGGTAATATATTTACCATCATGGTGACTGTTGATATTGTGGTTGCTAACATTTGGATGGCAGCTTTACTTTATATGGCGGCAAACCATAAACGTATTGATGCTAAAAATGGCGCAGACACTTCTAGTATTGACCGATTGATCGAAAAGGTTGAAGCAGAAACGCGCGAAAACTCAAAACAACCTGAGCTGAAAGACTATATGCTTATTCTTGCTGTTGGTTTTGGTGCCGCAGGTTTAGCCCATTTTGCTGCTGATTATTTAGTACCATTTTTTCAAAATAACTATCCAGAACTAAAGAAATTTAGCTTACACAGTAAATTATTTTGGATCATTGTTTTAGTGACGACTATTGGCTTAACGCTTTCGTTTACTAAGGTAAGAAAATTAGAAGCTGTTGGCGCATCAAAAGTTGGCAGTAGCTTTCTTTATGTGTTGGTAGCCACTATCGGCTTGCATATGGATATCACACAAATTGTTGAAGCGCCTAAATATATGGTTATAGGCTTAATTTGGATGGCAGTGCATGTGATCTTATTATTTGCGGTTGGTAAGTTTATTAAAGCACCGGTATTTTATTTAGCCGTTGGTAGTAAGGCTAACATTGGTGGTGCAGCATCAGCACCGGTTATTGCATCGGCTTTTCATCCTTCACTTGCACCGGTAGGCGTTTTACTCGCAGTTCTCGGCTATGCTTTAGGTACATACATGGCATGGTTATGTGGCCAATTGTTAAGAATTGTTGGTAGCTAATAGCGATTAACTTTTAAGACCAATTTGATTAATTAAGTGTTCTACTCTTTCTCTTTGAGAATGAACCGCTAATTAATCAACTTGGCATCACATATTTTGGAAATATTATGACAAAACAATTAATTTCACTTGGCGATATTGAAATCGCAAACGATAAACCTTTTGTACTTTTTGGTGGCATGAATGTGCTTGAGTCACGTGATTTAGCAATGACCATTGCCGAACGTTATGTTGAAGTAACCCAAAAGCTTAATATACCTTACGTTTTCAAGGCTTCGTTTGATAAGGCTAACCGTTCATCGGTTAACTCATATAGAGGTCCAGGTTTAGATGAAGGCTTAAAGATTTTTGAAGAAATAAAATCAACCTTTAATGTACCTATTATTACTGATGTGCATGAAACATATCAGGCTGCGCCTGTTGCTGAAGTGGCTGACATTATTCAGTTACCTGCATTTTTAGCGCGTCAAACAGATTTAGTCGTGGCGATGGCAAAAACGGGGGCGATTATCAATGTCAAAAAACCTCAGTTTCTTGCCGCTCACGAAATGCGTCATATCATTAAAAAGTTTGCTGAATCGGGCAATGAAGATATTATTCTTTGTGAGCGCGGTAGCTGTTTTGGTTACAATAACTTAGTTGTTGATATGTTAGCCATGGATGAAATGAAGAACTATGCACCGGTTATTTTCGATGCCACGCATGCTTTACAACAACCAGGTGGCAGAGAAGATTCAGCCGATGGGCGACGCGCTCAAGCTGCACAATTAGCACGTAGTGGTATGGCAATTGGCATTGCCGGATTATTTATTGAATCACACCCAGATCCATTAACCGCGAAATGTGATGGCCCGTGTGCATTACCATTAGATAAGCTTGAGCCTTACCTAGCTCAAATGAAAGCTATTGACGATTTAGTGAAGGGTTTTGAACCGCTTATTACCGGATAAATACACTACAAGTTATTTGTTTTTTAAAGTAAGGCTAGTTATCTGGAATAATAAAAAGGCGCTAATTAGCGCCTTTTTAGTGGGTGTTTTTCAACTTGGTGCTGTCCTACATAATGTCCAAGCTGAATTTAACTCGATATTATTTATCATTACTTGCTTTATCTAAATCATGAAAATCTATTTCTTCAATATTTTTACCTGCATCAGGGTCGTTAAATACCGCTTCGTCAAATTGGTCTTCAGACTTACCAACAACCACAGTTACCATACTATCACCTGTAACATTAACTGCTGTTCGTGTCATATCGAGTAAGCGATCTACACCTATAATTAAAGCAATACCCTCAACAGGTAATCCTACTTGCTCAAGTACCATGGCCAACATAATTAACCCAACACCAGGTACACCTGCGGTACCAATTGAAGCGAGCGTTGCGGTTAGTATTACCATTAAGTAATCAGTTAATGTTAAATCTTGACTAAATACTTGCGCTATAAATACTGTAGCCACACCTTGCATAATTGCGGTGCCATCCATGTTGATAGTAGCGCCTAAAGGAACTGTAAATGATGCTATTGAGTTTTTAACCCCCATTTTCTTGGTGGTTGTTTCTAGTGTGATAGGTAAAGTGGCATTACTGCTTGAAGTAGAAAAAGCAAAGATGGCGGTATCACGCATTTTCTTCAAGAAAATTAATGGATTTAAACCGGTCAGTAATTTAAGTAAAACAGGGTAAGTAATAAAGGCGTGCAATAACAATGCAAAAACTACCACTAAAAAGTACTCGATTAAGTTGCCAAAAGTGCTCAACGATACATCGGTAAACAAGCCAGCCAATAAACAAAACACGCCATAAGGTGCAATGTTCATTAATATCGTAACTAGGCGCATAACAACAACGCTCATGTCTTCAAATAAAGCAGCAATGCGATCTCCGGCTTTACCTGATAAGGCAATAGCAATACCAAACAATAAAGCAAAAATAATCACCTGTAACATATTGCCTTGTGCAAAAGCAGCGAATGGATTACTTGGGAACATTTGAATTAATACTTGTGCTAGCGAAGGAGCTTCTCGGCTAGTAAACGTTGAACCGGCAACCATATTTACGCCTTCTCCAGGGCTAACCAGTAGCGCTAAACTCATGGCGAAGCTAATAGCGATGGCAGTGGTTAATAAATACATGCCAATGGCTTTACCACCAATTCTACCAAGCTTAGTGGTATCTTTAAGGGAGCAAGTGCCACAAATTAAAGAAACAAAAACTAATGGCACCACCAACATTTGTAAGCTGGCAATAAATATTTGACCGATGACCTCAAAAACACCATCTACAAAAAAGCCACGTATTGAAAAATCAAAGAGATATAAAGGGATAACTAGATCTGAGCCATCAGGCATTAACCATTGGAAAAACGAACCAAGGAGAATACCTGCAACCATGCCTGTAACAATTCTAGTAGTTAAACTTGCTTGTTTTTTTTCAGTCATATTATTTTAATTTTATTGAACGATTCCTTATTATGTTGTTGCTAAGGACATAAATCAAATGATAAAAGCCTCTCAGTAGTTGAATTTAACCGATAATTCTTATTTAGGCTTACTTAACTATTTAATTGACTAAATATTAACTAAGTTAGGTTATTTCTTAAATTTTATTGATGCTTAAATCGCTTTATTTTAATTGAGCTAAAAATGAAAACTGCCTTAATCATCTTATCAGTCTATGCCCACCTTATTTTGATAAAGATATAACGCGAATTAATTAAAATAAAATAGCGCTAAAGTAAGTGTCTTGAACTTTAATTTTATGGATGAAATACAACTGTTTTACCTGCTAAAAAATCATTACCAATGAATATATTATGTTTTTTTAGTTATTCACTGACCTTTTTATAAAAATTCGGTTAAGATGGAATAAGTTGATAAAAAAATTACCAGGAGATGCTTTTTATGGCGCTACTTCAACGCTTTAGTTTAATTTTACTGTTTGCAACCTTAGTGGGTTGTGGCGGCAGTAGTGGTGGATTCGATGAAACTACCGATGGCAGCGATGGTAGTACACCAGACGCTATAACAATTTCTTTAGCTATTTCAGATACAACAGTTACCGGCGCCGAGCCAGCGACTGTTACTGCAACAGTTATGCAAGGAACTACACCTGTTGTTGGACGTTCGGTAACTTTTGAAACTGGATTAGGCTCATTTTCGCCTACATCTGGTACCGCGTTAACTAACGATAGTGGCATTGCTACAATTACGTTAACTGCGGGTAGTGTCAGAGGTGCGAGTGAAATATCGGCCTCGATATCGTCGGGCGAAAGCTCTACAACACCTTTGGGCTTTACTACCCAAGGTGATGATATAAATGTTGTAGGCGACATTAATATTACTGTGGCTTTAGTTGATGCTGATGGTAATGCAACTAATACAGTAACTTCTTCAAAACCCGCTAAAGCTATCGCCACAATAAATGGTATTAGTGCGCCAGTTATCGTAAGTTTTACTACCACAGTGGGTGAGATCCCAATTGCTTCTGCGCTTACCAATAGTGACGGAGAAGCAACCGTAGACGTTTTTGCTGGAGACAATTTAGGTGCTGGCACCATTGTCGCTTCGATAGTGAGTGGTGAAACAGGTCAAGTTTTATTTGTGGTTGGTTCTTCATCTGTCACCATGGGCAGTGGAACACCATTTGTAGAAGGTGTTGCTGAGGTTAGCTTAGCGCAAGTCTCTGCTGGTGGTACAAGTGTAGTATCAGTATCTATTATTGATGACCAAGGAAACTTGTTTACTGAGCCGGTAGAAGTTAATTTTTCTTCTGCATGTGCTACTCAATCGCTTGCGACATTAAGTAGCCCTATTACTACGGCAAATGGTGTTGCAACCAGTACTTATTTAGCTACAGGTTGTACAGGTGATGATCCAATCAATGTTACTGCCAATGCAGGTGGTATCAATTTATCAGCTAATGCGACAATTAATGTATTAGCAGCAGATATTGGTAGTATTGAGTTTGTCTCAGCTACTCCTGATAATATTGGCATTGTTGGTGCTGGTATCGTGAGCGGCTCTGAGAGCTCAACGGTTATATTTAAAGTTAAAGATACGGACGGTAATGCTTATAATAACCGTATTGTAAATTTTGCGCTAAATACAGATGTTGGTGGCATTACGTTAAGTCAAGTACAAGCTACTACTAACGCGCAAGGAACAGTTCAGACAGTTGTTAATTCAGGCTCAGTGCCAACAAGTGTGCGCGTAACTGCTTCAACAGAAACCTTAAGTGGAGAGGTTGTTTTTACTCAGTCGAGTTTACTTGTAGTTTCAACTGGCTTACCTGATCAAGACAGTTTCAGTATTGCACGTAGCCAAGCTAACCCAGAAGCATGGAACACAGATGGTATTGAAGTGCCGGTTACTGTTCGTATGGCTGATGCCTTTAATAACCCAGTACCCGATGGAACAGCGGTTAGCTTTACTACAGAAGGCGGTTCAATTGAAGCATCATGTACAACCGACAACGGCATTTGTAGTGTTATGTGGCGCAGTCAAAGCCCGAGACCTGCAGGTAAAGTACTAACGCAGAGTTTTTGTACCTTAGCTGATGATGCTGATACCAGCATATTTTGTGCGCGCTTGCCGTTAGCAAATAACAAAAACTACCTAGGTCAAGAGTATGGTGGCCGTGCTTCTATATTGGCGACAGCGATTGGCGAAGAATCATTTCCTGATAAAAATGGTAATGGCCGATTCGATGAAAGTGAATACACATTATTTCAAGGTTTAAATGTAAGTGACTTACCTTATGATCTAAAAGAAGCTTTTGTAGATCATAATGAAGATGGTGTATTTAACCCGGCTGAAACTAGTGGTGAAATAGGCGGTGAACTAGAAGAGTTTACTGACTTTAATAATAATGGCGTTTTTGACACTGAAGATGCAGCTTATAACGGTATTCTATGTGGTTTTAACGATGTAACAAACCCAGGTACTGAAACAGCGAATCAATATTGTGCTGATCCTGATGATGAAACAGACCCTACCAAGAAAAGCCAAAAAGTATCAACAAATGTTCGTGGTTCAACCTTTATTATTATGTCGGGTAACTCACCTTATATAACATTAACGGCTACAAATGACGCGATATCAGATACGTCGGCGGACTTTGACTCTACGGATACAACCTTATATATCGCTGGTGAAAGCACAGGTACTGTTAGTATGATTATTGCTGATTTTCATAACCAACCTATGCCTGCCGGTACTATTGTATCTTTCACTGCAAGTGTTGGCTCTGTAGTTGGAACGAGTAGTTTTACTTGGCCAAGTGATGGAAGCAATGGTGGTAGTAGTTTTGGTGTGGCTATAAAAGGCGAAGCTGAACCTAAGAGTGGTATATTGGAAATATCAGTTGAGAGTCCGTTAGGGTTAACAACAACATTGAGCCCAGTTAGTATTGTGATTCAATAACGAATTAAACTGCCTGAAAACAAAAAAGCCGCTAAATTAGCGGCTTTTTCTTATGCAGTTTTACAAACTATTTTGCTTACTTATTCATTTCTTCAATCAAGAAGGCTGAAATCTCAGCGCCTGCTGCAAGCGTTCTATCTCGACTTACTTCACCTAAGCCAGTGCTATCAGTAAATGGTGCGATTTCCATCATATCAGCACCCGTAATAGGGCATTGTGCTGCTACGGCACGTAATATTTGCATTGACTCGTTTGGTGATAAACCATCAGGCTCTGGTGTGCCCGTTGCTGAAGCATAGGTTTCATCTAGTGCGTCAATATCAAAACTGACATAAACTTCGTCTACTTTATCATCTTTTAATTGTTTGATGATTTTTGCAATGATAGCCTCAACACCTTGCTCTTTAACTTCATGAGCCCAGTGCTGTTTCACGCCAAAAGTGCTTTCCCAATGTGTTTTAGGTTTGCCACTTGAGCGAATACCCACTTGAATTAAGTCACGGTAATCGGTTAAGTCATCTAAAATGTGGGTACACCACGAACCAAAACATAAGTCGATACCTAAACGTTCCACTAACAAATCGGTATGAGCGTCAAAGTGTATAATTGCCGCACGAATACCTTGTTTCTTTTTCGCCTGTAAATACGCTTTAGTTAACGGGTAACTTACTGAATGATCACCACCAATACCAAAAATTCCTTTTTTCGGAAACTCAGCGTAAAAGTCATGTAATACATCTTCAGTTATCGTTAATGGGCTTACTGGGAATGCGCTGTTTTCATCTTGATAAAGCGCTTTTCGACAGTTCGCTATAGTCGCTTCATTGAGGTATTTATCATGAAGTAAATGTGGAATAACACGCACATCTCCTAAATCAAAGGCATTTAAATTCGGATATTGTTCTAATAGTGTTGAGCGAACAAATAAAGGGCCCCAGTTAGCGCCACGCAAAATACCTCCACCACAATCTGAAGCAATGCCTAGAATCACCGCATTAGTCGATTCTGGCAGCTTTTCTACACTTTGCTGCCATAGCGCTTCAATATTGTCTGATTGGCCAAATAAGGCGTTATGTAAACGCTCCTTGCGTTCTTTTGCTGTGTTAACGGTAAAAATTCCGTTACCTGGTGGGCATAAACACTGGCTGATTTTATTTTTAAAGGTTGACCATGAAGTCGTCATGTATATTCTCTTCCTAGTTAATAGGTATTGAAATTCACTTAAATGAACGCAATCTACCTGGGTGATTGTAAAAAATTGTTATAACAGGTGAAAAACTGAAGTTATTTTCCTTCAGCCCTTAAATTTTGCTAAAAAGTCTATTATGATGGCGCCGAAAAATTCGCATCATTATAGCTAAAAGTTGTAAAAAGGCATATATATAAAAATTTTTTGCTTGTCAGTTTACTAATTTACAGATATATCTAATAGTAATTTCAGTCTCAAATTTAATTTTTCGTCTTAGTTTTATTCATGATTGCAAATTGTCTTAATATTTTGCTCGCGCAATATTAAGTCACTCGGTGCAAATAACTTTGACGCAACTGACACAGTCAGCTTAGTAGGAATATAAAATATTATGGCAAAATCTCTGGTAATTGTGGAATCGCCAGCCAAAGCAAAAACAATTAACAAATACCTTGGTAAAGATTTTATTGTTAAATCGAGCGTAGGGCACGTACGTGATCTACCGCATAGCAGTACTGGTAAAAAAGTTGCGGCTAAATCTCCTGCTGAAGTGCGAAAAATGGCACCTGCCGCGAAAGCTAAATATAAAGCTAAACGTGACAAACAAGCACTGGTTAATCGAATGGGTATTGATCCTGAGAATGATTGGGAAGCAAATTATCAAATACTCGCAGGTAAAGAAAAAGTCGTTGCAGAATTAATTAAACTTGCTAGTGCTGCAGACACGGTTTATCTCGCAACCGATTTGGATCGCGAGGGAGAAGCGATTGCTTGGCATTTAAAAGAAATTATTGGCGGCGACGACGATAAATATAAACGTGTTGTGTTTAATGAAATAACTGAAAATGCTATTCAACAAGCGTTTTCTACCCCTGGCGAATTAAGTATGCCAGGCGTTAATGCTCAACAAGCAAGACGTTTTCTCGACCGTGTTGTGGGCTTTATGGTAAGTCCATTGCTTTGGAAAAAAGTAGCTCGTGGCTTATCTGCTGGCCGAGTGCAGTCTGTTGCAGTAAAGCTTGTTGTTGAAAAAGAACGTGAAATTAAAGCTTTTGATCCTAAAGAGTTTTGGGAAGTTACAGCGGATACCAAAACAACTGCAGGTTTAGATTTTCCGTTAGATGTAACCCATGAAAATGGTAAAGCATTTAAACCAACGAACGAAGCCGACACAAATAAAGCCTTAGCAATATTAAAGGCAGCTGCTTTTACGGTTAATAAACGCGACGATAAACCTTCAAAAAGTACACCGTCGGCTCCATTTATTACTTCAACTTTACAACAAGCGGCTAGTACTAAATTAGGCTTTGGTGTTAAACGCACCATGGGGCTTGCTCAGCGTTTGTATGAAGCGGGTCATATTACTTATATGCGTACCGACTCAACCAATTTGAGTAAAGATGCGGTTGAAATGTGTCGTGGTTATATTAGCGATAACTTTGGCGATAACTACTTGCCAGAAAAAGCAAAAGTATATAATAGTAAAGGTAATGCTCAAGAGGCGCATGAAGCGATTCGCCCATCTAATGTTAAAGTTGAATCTGCCTTTATGGAAGGTATTGAAGCTGATGCGAAAAAATTATATGACCTTATTTGGCGCCAGTTTGTAGCGTGTCAAATGACAGCTGCTCGCTACACGGTAAGTACTATTACGGTTGGTGCTTCTGGTTTTGATTTAAAAGCCAAAGGCCGTGTAATGCAATTTGATGGTTGGACTCGTGTTCATCCACAATTATCAAAAGGTGATGATAAACATTTACCAGATTTATCAGTAGGTGAAACGTTAACACTTGAACAACTTAACCCTACTCAACACTTTACTAAGCCACCAGCACGTTTTGGTGAAGCTTCATTGGTTAAAGAGTTAGAGAAGCGTTCAATTGGTCGTCCTTCTACTTATGCATCTATTATTTCAACCATTCAAGATCGTGGCTACGTACGTTTAGAGTCAAAACGTTTTTACGCTGAAAAAATGGGTGAAATTGTTACCGATAGCTTATCAGAAAGCTTTAAAAACCTGATGAGCTACGACTTTACTGCCAACATGGAGCAAGAGCTTGATGAAGTGGCTCTGGGTAAAGCAGACTGGAAAGATGTACTTAACGGCTTCTATAAAAATTTCACCAAACAACTCGGTCAAGCCGACATGCCGACTGAAGAAGGTGGCATGCGCAATAACGAACCGGTTTTAACCGATATCGATTGCCCAACATGTGGCCGTAAAATGGGTATTCGTACTGCTCAAACGGGTGTGTTTTTAGGTTGTTCTGGTTATGCCTTACCACCGAAAGAACGTTGCACCACAACCATGAACTTAACACCTGGTGAAGAAGCGGTAAGTGTTTTAGCTGAAGACCAAGAAACAGAAGCATTGCGTGCGATGCATCGTTGTAAAAAATGTGGCACAGCAATGGATAGCTACTTAATCGACGAAACACGTAAATTACATGTTTGTGGTAACAACCCAGTTTGTGATGGTATTGAAGTAGAAAAGGGTGAATTTAAGCTTAAAGGTTACGACGGACCTATTTTAGAATGTGACCGTTGTGAATCTGAAATGGAGCTTAAGTCAGGCCGGTTCGGTAAATACTTTGATTGTACAAACAGTGAATGTAAAAACACGCGTAAGTTACTCGCTAATGGTGAAGCTGCGCCACCGAAAGAAGACCCGGTGCAACTACCAGAGCTAGAATGTGAAAAGTCAGAAGCACACTTTGTTTTACGCGATGGCGCTGCGGGTATTTTCCTTGCGGCTAATACTTTCCCTAGATCACGCGAAACACGTGCACCTAAAGTGGCTGAGTTAGCGCGTTTTAGAGATAGAATTTCAGAGAAGTTTTATTATCTTGCCGATGCACCAGCACAAGATCCTGAAGGTAACTTAGCCGTTGTTCGTTATAGCCGTAAAACTAAGTCGCAATATGTTATGACCGAAGTTGAAGGTAAAGCGACAGGTTGGAATGCTAAGTATATTGATGGTAAATGGGTTGAAGAGCTAGCGAAGAAAAAGGTTGTAAAGGCGAAAGCAAAGCCCACAGCAAAAGCAAAGCCTAAAGCAAAAAAAACGGCGTAGTATAAACTAAGCCGTATCAAAAAATGCTTAGTTTACCTTTAACAAAAAGCGCTCATTGAGCGCTTTTTTTATGTCTGTAATAAAGGCAGTTATAGCATCTGCAAAATCGCGACAATAATCTTATTAATTGGTATAAGAAGGTTTAAGCTGCAGAGTGCCAGCAACAAAGCGTAGCTCTTATAATTTGATTTACTAAGTAACCTGAACTCTGGATAATGAGTGCTTGAAACTCAAGTGAACCAAAAGCTTAGGTAATAAAGTAAATGCTATAGCCAGGTGAACATCACGAATAGATATCATCAATGCTTCATTTTATGCCATTTTCAAGGCAAAACGTTTATGAATAGCGCGCTATTTATCGACGTTTTAACGCAGAAAATGGCTTAAAAGGGAGCATTGAGCAAGTGCTGCTTATCCAGAGTTCAGGTTAAGTAGAGGGAACGAATAGCAAAACGCGCTGGAGGCGAATCACAGACAGCAAAAGTAGTACAAGAGACTGCCTATTAGACCAGTAGTTAACTCGTTTTGTTTGCCTCTAAGTTAATTAAAATTTAGCTCAAAGCAGAATAGATTAAAACAATCGTGACTTTCAACAGCTTTTAATGAATATCAGTGATAAAATCAGTTTTATTTTCTAAAAGATCTACGAAATATTTATTATGGCGATTAACTGGTTCCCGGGGCACATGCATAAAGCCCAAAGAGAGATAAAAGAAATTTTACCGCAAATTGATGTGGTGATTGAAGTTTGTGATGCGCGCCTACCTTTTAGTAGCGAAAACCCTATGATCACAGAAATTCGTGGTGACAAGCCATTAATTAAAATCTTAAATAAATCAGATTTAGCCGATCCTAAAGTTACAGAGTTGTGGCTTAATTATCTTGAGTCCCAACACAACGTAAAAGCTATTGCGTTAACTACTGAGTCTCCCGGTGTTGCTAAAACTTTACCGGCACTCATCCGTAAGTTAGCCGCGAGTAAAGATGAAGCGGGTAAGCAAATAAATGCCGTTATTATGGGGATCCCTAATGTAGGTAAATCTACCTTATTGAATACGCTAGTGGGTAAAGCTAAAGCAAAAGTGGGTAATGAACCTGCCGTGACTAAAGGTCAGCAAAGAATTAGGTTAGAAGACGGTTTATATCTTTATGACACACCGGGTATGTTGTGGCCTAAAATAGTAAACGAAAATAGTGGTTACCGTTTAGCAATTACCAGTGCAGTTAAAGACACCGCATTTGATCACGAAGAAATTGCCTGTTTTGCCGCAGAGTACTTGCTTGCTGCTTACCCTGAACGATTAAAAGAGCGCTATAAGATTGACGAGCTTCCTGAGCAGGAAGTAGAGTTGATTGAAGCCATAGGAAAACGACGTGGTTGTGTTAAAAGTGGCGGTCATATTGATTTTCATAAAGCTTCTGAAATACTGATTAATGAAATACGCGACAAAACCTTAGGGGCGATTTCATTTGAAACCCCTGAAATGGTAATTGCTGAAGTTATTCATTTTGACAAAGTTGAAGAAGATAAGGTTGCGGCTAGAGAAGCTAAAAAAATAGCACGTGGTAGAGGACGTCGTAATAAACGTTAGGTTTTTAATTAGTACTAATAATAAAACTAAAAATTCAGCACTAAACACTAAACACTAAACACTTAACACCAAACTTGAAAACTAAGGTAGCAATATGAGTGAGCAATTCCAATTACACCCACAACTAGCGAATGACTGTTTTGTGATTACTGATTTTCCACTGTCGCGTTTATTACTTTGTAACGACAGTGCTTTTCCTTGGTTTATTTTGGTGCCAAAAGTGGATGATGTTCAAGATATTTATCAGCTAGATTGGCAACAGCAACAACAGATATTAAATGAATCAAGCATGCTTAGTGAAGTGCTTATGCAAGAATTTAATGGCGAGAAAATGAATGTAGCGGCGCTAGGCAATGTTGTACCACAGTTGCATTTACATCATATAGTACGTTTTACAACTGATGCCTGTTGGCCTAAGCCAGTTTGGGGTCAGCAAGCGCTAACTCCTTATACTGATGAAGCTTTAGCTGAAATTAAGCAGCGAATATTACCTAAACTGTCGGCAATATTAGCTACCGACACATAAAAACGGGCTGTAATTTTTTGTCGGTAATAGCCTTGTTTGAATCAGTCAAACAAGGCTAAACAATGTTACTTTATCAGTGCAAGTGATTGGCTTAAGTCAGCAATTATATCTTCTGCATTTTCAAGTCCTACCGAAATTCTGATCAAGCTATCACTAATGCCAGCATTAGCTCTTTCTTCTGGAGTATAAGGGGAGTGTGTCATGGAAGCTGGATGCTGAATTAATGATTCGGCATCACCTAAACTTACCGCAATAGAGAATAGTTGCATGCGGTTAATGAACTCACTACCACCGGTTAAATCACTGTTGATTTCAAAGGCAATAACCCCACCGGCCGCTTTCATTTGTGAGCCTAAAAATTTATAGCCAGGGTGACTCTTTAAACCCGGATAATAAACTTTTAAGACTTTCTCGTGGTTTTCTAAATACTCTGCAATCTTTTGGGCATTATTACAGTGTCGTTCCATACGAATAGGAAGTGTTTTAAGGCCACGCATAATTAACCACGCATCATGTGGGCTCATTGTTGCGCCAATGTCTTTTAAAACCGTCATTTTAATGTTCATGATCATTTCGTTGCTACCACAGATAATGCCGGCAACAACGTCACCATGGCCATTCAAGTACTTTGTGGCACTGTGAACAACTATGTCTATACCGTACTGTTGAGGTTGCTGTAACACAGGCGTTAAAAATGTATTATCAACAATGCTAATAATATTATGTTGTTGAGCTATTTTCGCGATAACGGCCAAGTCGTAAACTGCAAGGTTAGGGTTAACGGGGGTTTCTAAAAACATAACCTTAGTATTGGGTTTTATTGCTGCTTCAATTTCATCAGGGTTTGCCATATCAACAAAACTAACTTCGATGCCCCAACGTGTTAGTTGGTGGCTCATTAAAGCAAATGAACAGCCATAAACAGCTTTCGAAGAAATTAAATGATCACCAGCTGATAAGTTGGCTAAAAGTGCACCTGAAACTGCGCCCATTCCTGTGGCTGTTGCAGCAGCGTCTTCCATATTCTCCATAGCAGCTACCCTTTGCTCAAGTTGCCTTGTCGTAGGGTTACCAAGTCGAGAGTATATAAAGCCGTCTTCTTCTCCAGCAAACCTATTTGCACCTTGTTGTGCATTATCGAAAATGAAAGTAGAGGTTTGATAAAGGGGAGTTGCCAATGATCCAAATTGCTCATCGTTAATGCGACCTGCGTGGATAGCCTGAGTTTCGATATTTTTACTGTTGCTCATAATTTTCTCTTTTAATCGAATGCGAAATTATTTAGATAAACAGGATAAGCAAATTTTCAGCCAATAATTTTTACTCAATAATATCAATGACTTATGATTTCAATGGTGAGTAGGTGTAATTTTTTTATTACAACGGGTGTTTGTTTATCAATCTGAAATACAATTGTTTATATATCTAAAGCTGTCTCTATTGATTTTAGAGGTGAGAGGTGTTGTACTAAATTTATTACATGTGTATTTTTTTTATTACATTGGTGGTTATGTGCGTATAAAGATAGATTCAACCGACAGGCTTGGTATCAGCCAAGAAATATTGAGTGTAGTAGCAAAAAGGCAATTCAATGTCATCGCTATGGAGGTAATTCCTCGAACAATATTTTTACACATAGATATTAATGAACAACACATGCTAAATGTGTTTAAAGCATTATCTACTGTGGACGGAGTGTTGAGCTGCAAGCGAATTGATTTTCTGCCTATAGAGTCTAGAGAGCATCATTTAAATGCAATGTTGAGCAAAATACCCGATCCTATTTTTGATATCAGCGCTAATGGTGTAGTAATTTCATGTAATTTAGCCATCTATTCTGAAGATGCAGACAAAAATGATAAACCACTTAATGTGATAGGAAAAAGTATTACAACATTATTTGGGGTCGAAAAATCATCAATTCTAACCAGCAAGCCTAATTCTCTGGATGTGTATTTTAGTGGCAAGCAATACATCGCAGAGACAATCCCTGTGATAGTTGAGGGGGTATTCAACGGAGTTGTTGTCCATTTAAAAGCAATTGCCTCTATTGGCCGACAATTGTCGTTGCTTCAGCAAGGAGAAGGGCATCATACTGATAATATTATTGGTGATAGTGAAGAAATTTTAATTTTAAAAGATAAACTCAATAAATTTTCACGTTTAGATCTACCTATTCTATTAACGGGTGAAACTGGCACAGGAAAAGAGTTATTTGCACGTGCCATACATGAAGCTAGCGGTAGGCGAGACAAAGCTTTTCTGGCGATAAATTGTGCGTCATTACCTGAACAACTTTTAGAGAGTGAGCTTTTTGGTTATGCTGCAGGCGCTTTTACTGGCGCACAACGTAGTGGCAAGCCTGGTTTGTTCGAGTTAGCGCATGGCGGTACCGTATTTTTAGATGAAATAGCTGAAATGTCGGGCTATTTACAGGCTAAATTATTACGCTTTTTGCAAGATTATAGTTATCGGCGCTTAGGTGGTACAAAAGAATTTACCGCTAATGTACGAATTATTTCAGCAAGCCATCAACCGTTTGATCAAATGATCAAAAATCGAATTTTTCGTGAAGATTTATATTATCGATTAAATGTCTTGAGTTTGGCACTGCCAGCATTGCGCGAGCGAAGACAAGATATTTCATTACTTTGTTTTCATTTTTTGGCAAATGCGGCTAAGCAAGTGAATCAACCCGAGCCCGTGTTAGATGAAAGTGCACTTTTACAACTGATTGAATATTCGTGGCCAGGAAATATACGACAGCTTCAAAACGTTCTGTTTAGACTCGTTGCGCTAAATAATGGCCATAATATATCGCTAATAGACGTTACAAAAGTTTTAGCGGACTTCGGTGATAATCATGAAGAAGTCAGTCGTCATTCTCAGGAGACACAAAGAAACTGGTTGTCGGTGAAAAATTGGCAAACAGCTCAAGCTATTTTTGAAGATGAATTATTGGCTCAGTTTTGGCCTGTTTATCCATCGACAAGAAAATTGGCCGAAAGGCTAGGAGTGTCACATAACAAAATAGCGATGAAGTTAAGAAAGAAGTCACCATGATGATTTCAGTTGTCGTTGGTTATTATACAGTTTTTACCCGCCGATTTTGCTTGATATAAACGCTTGTCAGCCTCTTTAAGTAGCTTAGTTAGATTAGGTGTTATGTCTGACTCAGCGACTCCAATACTGATGGTTACACGAATACTTTTCTGTAATCCGGAGAATGACTCTGTCTCAACGGCGTCTCGTAACAATTCAATTACTGAACATGCGTTATGCTGTTGCTCGCCCACAAATAATACGACAAACTCTTCACCGCCAATTCTGAAAATGTTATTTTCACCCGTCACACGTTTCAAGGCTTTAGCTATTTGTATTAATACAATATCGCCAGTATCGTGGCCAAAAAGGTCATTAATTTTTTTAAAGTTATCTACATCAAGCAAAGCCAGTGTTAATGGTTGCTTAGCATATAAAGACGCAAAGTAATCGGTTAAAGCAAGACGGTTATAAGTTTTAGTTAACGGATCACGCATGGCCAGTTTTAGTAGGGCTTGTTCGCTCTTTTCTCGGTTTACTTCATATACGTGTGAGACAGTCCAAATCACAATGTAGGCAAGCACTAAGTTAACTAAAATAGAAAAAACAGAATACTGTTCACTAACCGAAGTATTGATATAAAGAATGACGGTTTCGATAAGTAGCAATAGCCCGCTACCAATAGCACCGTGTTTACGCCCAAATAGTAAATACAATAAAACTGGAAAAGTTAATAACCAAAAGGGTATGCCTGACAATAAACCACCCGCAACGCTTACAACAGAAATGGCAAATATATAAAAGGAAGTGATCGTGATTTTTTGCCAGTTTTTTACGTTACCTTTTTTATGCTCAAGCAACGTATACACACAAAATAGGAACAACAGAAAATCAAGCAAACATATAAATATATTGCCATGTACAAAGTTGATAATACTAACGACCAACGATGAAAAAGTAATGGCAATCGTTAAACCTTTAAGTACGTTGTTACGCAACTTTATGGTCGAGGGGGTAATAACATTGTTGGGTAATATAACCATAACTTATAACTTCTGCCCCAGTTAATTATAAGTGCAATAGATTATTATTTTCTAATAACAACCCTCAACTACACTTACTAAAAGTGTAGTTGAGGGTTGAGCAGATAACCAGTAAATGGTTTTAGATATGGGTTATTGAGCGCAGATTAAGCTTACTTTTTATAAAGATAGAACCATTGATACAGCGTTTTTAGTGGTTATTTACTGACGAGAATAAACATTTTTATAAGATGTTAGCTGAGTATAAAAGAGATGATGTTGTTAATCTTCTAATATCTTATAAAGGATTTTCTTCACGTTTTCAGGTTCGAAAGGCTTGTCACACATAGCAGTAACACCTTCAGTGAGAATATTGGCAAGGTGAGTATCATTACTTTCACTAGTTACCATTAAAATTGGAATATGCGATTGGCCACTTTCACTGCGAATATACCGAGTTAGTTCCTTTCCATTGACTTCAGGCATGTTGTAGTCGGTAACCACCAGATCATACATGTTTTCTTTTAATAGGTTTATTGCCTCGCTACCATCAATCGCTTCGGTTATTTTTAACAGCCCTAAATTATTCAATACACGTTTAATATGGTTTCTAGCTAAACGGCTGTCGTCAACGAGTAACACACGTATTTGGTGAACATCAAAATATTCTAGCTCTAATTCATCGGTTGATAATAAATCAATTGTTGTACTAAGCGCTGTTGCTAGGTGATTAGAAGTAAATGGCTTTGGTAATAAGGCAATAACCCCAGATTGTTTAAACTCTTCTAAGTGCTCACGACGATGCTCGCTAGTGACTAGCATAAAAGGTGTATCAGCTATTGCGGGAGTATTACGAACCTTGTGTAGCAGCTCAATTGCATCACCATCATCAAAATACATAGCACTTGTAATTAAATCGCGAGGATGTAGTTTCGCGCTTTCAAATGCCTCTGTAATATTTTTTGCTTCTGCAACTTGTGTAATACCTTGCTGTTTTAGCTCTTTAATGATGATTTTTCTTTGTAAATCGGAAGGTTCAACAACCAGTAAAGATAATTCGTTTGGGTTCATAATATCACTTATATTTGTATTCTAAATTGCGCTTTAGCCGCCAATAAACTTTACTTTAAAACCATTTTTTTCTAGCACTGCTTTTATTTCTTCGCGTTTATCGCCTTGAACTTCTATAACTTCACCGACTACGCTACCACCGGTGCCGCAAGTTTTTTTAAGCTTTGTAGCAAGTGACTTTAGGGCTTTATTATCAAGTCCTAAACCGCTGATGGTAACAACACCTTTACCTTTTCTGCCTTTTGTTTCTCTGCGTACTTTGGCAAAACCATCAGAAGGGGTTACGGCCGCATCTTTACTCTGGCTTATTCTTCCTTTTGCGGTTGAATAGACTAGATTCTCATCGTGACGTGTTTCTTGCTGAGTTGTATCCTTGCTACTTTTACCAAATGCACTGGCTAAGTCACTAAGGCTGTTAAATGTTTTTGTCATAGTTATTTCTATATTTTAGATAAAATAAAACCACTACTAGAGTGGCTTTATTATATACCTGTTTTGTTTCAATTACATAATTGTGTAAAACGGGTGCTAGTTAAGCTAGCTATGTTTAGTATAACTAATTAACTTAAAGCTTACCTTCTAACTCAGGTAGCGCGTCAAATAAATCAGCTACTAAGCCGTAATCTGCTACTTGGAAGATTGGGGCTTCAGGATCTTTGTTAATAGCCACAATAACTTTTGAGTCTTTCATACCTGCTAAATGTTGAATAGCACCAGAAATACCAACAGCAATGTATAAGTCAGGAGCAACAATTTTACCTGTTTGGCCTACTTGCATATCGTTTGGAACAAAGCCCGCATCAACTGCCGCACGAGAAGCACCAATAGCAGCGCCTAACTTGTCAGCTATACCTTCAAGTAACTTAAAGTTTTCGCCATTTTGCATGCCACGACCACCAGAAATAACGATGCTTGCCGCACCTAAATCTGGTCTTTCTGAAACAGAAAGCTCATCGTTTACGTGGCTTGAGTTACCGGCATCGGTAGCTTTGTCTAGTGCTACAATTTCAGCACTACCGTCTGTAGCAACAGCGTCGAAACCTGTTGAACGCACTGTAATGACTTTTTTGCTATCTAAGCTTTGAACAGTGGCAATTGCATTACCCGCATAAATTGGACGAATAAAAGTGTCGCTACTTTCTACGGCTATAATGTCTGAAATTTGTGCAACATCTAATAATGCTGCAACACGTGGCATAAAGTTTTTGCCTGTAGTAAGTGCTGTTGCAATTACGTGGTCGTAATCAGCGGCAAGCTCAGTCACTAAAAGAGAAACATTTTCAGCTAGTTGGTGTTCGTATGCAGCATTGTCAGCAACTAATACTTTAGATACACCATTTACTTTACTTGCAGCTTCTGCAACTGCTTGACAGTTACTACCTGCAACTAAAATATGAATGTCACCACCAATAGCTTGGGCAGCAGCAACTGTTTTTAGTGTATCGGCTTTTAATTCGCTATTATCGTGTTCTGCGTATACTAAAATGCTCATGAGATCACCTTCGCTTCATTCTTTAATTTTTCTACTAATTCATCAATACTTTCAACAACAATACCTGCTTTACGTTCTGCTGGAGGTGTTACTTTAATTAAATTAGTACGTGCAGTTAAATCAATACCGAAATCAGCGGCTGATTTTACATCTAATGGCTTACGCTTTGCTTTCATAATGTTAGGTAATGAAGCATAACGAGGCTCGTTTAAGCGCAGATCTGTTGTTACGATAGCAGGAAGTGTTAAGGCGATAGTTTGTAAACCACTATCAACTTCACGTGTTACATTTACTTTATCGCCATCTATTTTAACAGCTGAAGCAAAGGTACCTTGTGGCATACCTGTTAGCGCCGCTAACATTTGACCCGTTTGGTTGTTGTCGCTATCAATGGCTTGTTTACCAAGAATAACCAATTGTGGTTGCTCTTCTTCAACTACTTTTTGTAAAAGTTTAGCAACGTTAATTGAGTCTAAGTTTTCTTCTGTATCAATTTGAATAGCACGGTCAGCACCTAAAGCAAGAGCAGTTCTTAACTGTTCTTGGCATGATTTGTTGCCAATTGATACTGCAATAACTTCAGTTACTGTGCCTGCTTCTTTTAATCGAACGGCTTCTTCAACTGCAATTTCACAGAAAGGGTTGATTGCCATTTTTACATTAGCAAGATCGACATTGGAATTGTCTGCTTTCACACGTACTTTTACGTTATAGTCAATAACGCGTTTGATGGGTACTAATACTTTCATCGTTGCCTCTGATTATGCATGTTGCATGTAATGTTGGTTAAACTAAAGTTAATTCAACTTAACGCTGTAATTATGGGTTGAAAGACTACTTGTAGATAACGTTTACGTCAACGTCTTCTGTTGATATCGTTACTCAAATTGCACTTTAAATAAATATTATCAGTAAATAATGTAATACAGGATAGTATTTAACACGAAAATATCTATAATGTTTGATATTATCAAACAGGTGTTTGAAAATCAAACGTGTGTTTGAATATTTCAAACAAAATTGAATGAGGGGAGAAATTATGGAACGCGAATCAATGGAATTTGACGTTGTAATTGTTGGTGCCGGTCCTGCAGGCCTTTCAACTGCTTGTCAACTAATGAAGTTAGCACAAGAAAAAGAACAAGAGCTTATGGTGTGCGTAGTTGAGAAGGGCTCAGAAGTTGGTGCTCATATTCTTTCAGGTGCTGTTTTTGAACCACGCGCTTTAACTGAACTGTTTCCTGACTGGAAAGAAAAAGGTGCTCCTTTAAATACCGCCGTTACGGGCGACGATATTTATTTATTCAATGGCGAAGATAGCTCGGTTAAATTACCTAATTTTAGTGTGCCTAAAACTATGCACAATGAGGGTAATTACATTGTTAGTATGGGTAATGTTTGTCGATGGTTAGCAGAACAAGCAGAGCAACTAGGTGTTGAAATATTCCCGGGCTTTCCAGCGCAAGACGTTATTTATAATGAAGACGGCAGTGTTGGTGGTGTTATCACGGGTGATATGGGGCTAGATAAAGATGGTAAGCCTAAAGACTCGTTTATGCCCGGTATGGAACTAAAAGCAAAATATACTGTTTTTGCTGAAGGTTGTCGTGGGCATTTAGGTAAAGAATTAATTGCTAAGTTTGCTTTAGACGCGAATAAATCACCACAACATTATGGTTTAGGATTTAAAGAGATTTGGGATATTGACCCAGAAAAACATCAAGAAGGTTTAGTCGTGCATTCTGCTGGTTGGCCGCTTGATAAAGACACTAATGGTGGCGGATATTTATATCACGCAGAGAACAACCAAGTATTTGTTGGCTTAATTGTTGATCTTAACTATAGCAACCCGCATTTAAGTCCGTTCGATGAGTTTCAGCGTTACAAGCATCATCCAAAAGTTGCTCAATACCTTGAAGGTGGTAAACGTGTATCTTATGGTGCTAGAGCAATGGCCAAAGGTGGTTTTAACTCATTACCTAAGATGACAATGCCAGGTGGCGTTTTAGTCGGTTGTGATGCAGGTACCATTAACTTCGCCAAAATTAAGGGTAATCATACCGCGATGAAATCAGGTATGTTAGCGGCAGAGACTATTTTTGAAGCGTTAGCATCGGGCGATGAAGGTGGTAAAGACCTTACTGGCTTTACAGATAAGTATCAAAATTCTTGGTTATATGAAGAACTTTACAATACCCGCAACTTTGGCCCTGCTATGCATAAGTTTGGTACCTTTTGGGGCGGCGCTTATAACACGGTAGATCAAAACTTCTTTGGTGGTAAGTTACCATTTAACTTTAAAGATGACAGTTTAGATCACGAGCAATTAAAGTTAGCAGCAGATGCACCAGTAATTAACTATCCTAAGCCTGATAATAAATTGAGTTTTGATAAATTAACCTCGGTATTTTTATCAAATACTAATCATGAAGAAGAACAGCCTTGCCATTTAAAATTAGCTGATAGCAGTATTCCGATTGATGTGAACTTAGTGAAATTTAATGAGCCAGCACAACGTTATTGTCCGGCAGGGGTTTATGAAGTTGAAAGCACACCAGAAGGTGATAAATTTGTGATTAATTCACAAAACTGTGTGCACTGTAAAACCTGTGATATTAAAGACCCGAGTCAGAATATTACTTGGGTAACACCAGAAGGTACTGGTGGGCCGAATTACCCTAACATGTAATTTAGCTTGCTTGAGAATAATTGCTTAACTGCTGATTGTTCAACTGATAAAAAAACCTGCATTTGCAGGTTTTTTATTTTGTTGCTTGAGAAATAAAACACTCAGCTTGAAGTAGCGTTTCGATAATCAATAGATAACCCGAGCGAGTATAATTGAACCTTTAACTAACCTGAACTCTGGATAATGAGTGCTTGAAACTCAAGTGAACCAAAAGCTTAGGTAATAAAGTAAATGCTATAGCCAGGTGAACATCACGAATAGATATTATCAATGCTTCATTTTATGCCATTTCCAAGGCAAAACGTTTATGAATAGCGCGCTATTTATCGACGTTTTAACGCTGAAAATGGCTTAAAAGGGAGCATTGAGCAAGTGCTGCTTATCCAGAGTTCAGGTTAACTACAACTAGTTGGTTTCAATTAAGTTGAACTCAGCCAAAGCAGGTATTTCTAATTGAAGTTTATTTTCTATCTCATCTAACTTCATTAACGTTGAACAAATTATTTCGGCCTTATTTTCTAAAGCGTTAGCTTGTTTGCTAATATCTAGCTTTATGTCATTTCCCATGGTTTCTATGCGCTGGTCAAAGGTTTCAACGCGTTGTTCTGTACTTTGTTCTTCTTTATGGGTCATGGCTTCACCAACGGCGATTAAAATTGTGCCAACAGAATCAGTCACAATGGCTTCTATTTCACTTTCGAATTCACCGGCAAAAATCTCATCAAAATCATCGAAATCTTGTGGTGCAATATAGTAGCTTTCGTCACTGTGGTTAAAGCGAGAGCGCAGTCGCCATTTCATTTCATCAAATTTATCTTGGAACTGCTGATGCGAAGCACTGTTTTCGCCGGTTAGGCTGCTAATGACTTTGTTAACCGCTTTTAATCCTAATTCAACGCCTTCAATCGCTATTGATACAATTGCAGGAACTTGTGATCTTATTCCTTGTGTGTATTCACTTAATTGAACTTTTTGCTCACTGGTCAGTTGTATTTCACGGCCGTTAACAAATAACTGATGCTGCCCATTTATCTGCACATAAGTTTGACCTTGGTTAACTATGCGCAGGTGTGCAGGGTCAATTATTACACCATAGTTAAAATTAATATCACATTGTTGAGCGTTTGCGGTGCTAATACATAAACAAATTATTAATAGGCTACGAGCAATAAATGCCATAACAACACTCCATTTTTATCGGGATTTTAGGGTGAAATTTATATTGAAACCAATGGGGTGATATGAACTTTTCTTTCGTTGTATTTAAAACGACTTGGACCATATTCACGAAGGCTTTTTTCTTGAAACTCTCCAATCGTTACTTGAACACCATGATAAACTCTTTCGTTAGCTTCAACAAATACGTTATTCATGTACTCTTGTAATATCTCATCAAGTGATTCTTTTTCAAAAACTAGCTCTGTTATCTTCTCTATATGGTACTTATAGTTAGCTGCTACTTTTGATAACAATTCTGGCTTCGCTTTCTCTTTTGGCAAGCTTTTTAATTTAGTGGCGGCAACTCTTAACTCGTTAGATTGGTCAGTTTCAGTTTTAATGGCGAGATCAATCTGCTCGATTCTTTGTAAGTAATCATTCATTTTATCTGAAAAAGTGATAATGGTGAAACTACCTGCGGTGGCACCAATAATACCTGCACTTACAAACTCTCCTGCACTAGTATAACCAGCAATAAGCTTACCATTGGCTCTATCTTTGTTTCCAACCCACAAACTTTTATCAACTCTGATAATATTATGCATCACTTGTTTTTCAATTCTTAATGAATCACAAGTGATGTCGGCGTATTGGCTGTATTTAGCGTAAACTTTGCCGCCTGCTTTAATATTAACGCTCATTCTTGCTTTTGACACATCGAGCACTTCAATATCTTGTTTTTTACCAATAATGCCATTGCCAATCGTAATATCTCTACCAGCATCTAGCGTAGCAGACTCAACAAAACCGCCGATTGATATATCCCCGGTTGCTGTCACTTTCATGCCTTCACCGACATTACCATCGATTATAACACTGCCTTCAAACTTCACATGACCGGTACTAATATCGACACTTTTAAGACGATAAACACTATCAACTTCCATACCATTTTCAATAATACGAGGAAGCCCAATAAGGGTAGAAATTAAGATGCTGTTGTTCTTTTCGCTTAAAATAGTGCCTTCACCAACACACATTTCAATGTCAGCGCCTGGTGAGGGGGGGAGTATTTCACCAGTAACGGTATATCCTAATATCCCATCAGTGTAAGGGATTTTTTTCGCGAGTGGGTCACCAATTTTTACACAGATTATATCACCTAAGTCACGCATATCTACGCTGCCATCATCGCGTTCTTTTGGTTGTAATATTCGATCTTGTGCGCTTTCAACTAAATGTTTTATATAGGCATTTTTGCCATCAATAGGAAGTTTACCATGTGCTATTTCACCTTTAACAACAGAGCCAGGCGGCTCTTTAGTTGCTTGCTCTGCAAGTTTGACTAGCTTTTCTTTGCTAAAGCCTTTACAGACATTACTCGCCTGAGCTAAATTTAAAATCTCTTTTGCACTAAAGTGTTTACCGCCGAACGCCGTGGTAACTTCTGCAGTGGCCGACATTAAATCGCCGGCAATTTCAATTGCAAAAGTTGCATCGCGTCGCTCAAGTATTTGATACTTTATTTCTCGGCCTGTATGACCTTCTTTCAAAGGCTTTAAAACACTTTTAAGTTCAGCAATGGCATTCTTAACATTACCATTAACAACATACAAATTACGGTAGGAGGAGCTTTCAATTAATTCTTGAATATCAGCTACCGTTAGTACTGATTCTGTTTTGATTGGAGACAGCACTAGGTCTATATTATTTTTATTGTTACTTACTAATCTCGCCTTTGTCACACGCCTAAAACTCCATTACTGCATAGTGTCATCGTTTCTATATGTAATTTTGCTGATGAACTTTTATAAAATTTATTGTGCCTACTTTTGAATAATCTAGCTTATATTCTTTGTTATCTAAGGCTTGAACAAATATCAACGTTTTTTCTTCGCCGAAGACTTCAGCCATACTAACATCTACTAGCTCTTGGTAAGCTTTTTTTGCTTCAGAGCGCTTAACAGGCATTACGCCATTATATAGTTCGATACTCGCATGACCTACTATCACCACAGGGTGATTTCCATTAACAACAAGTAAATCAAACTTTCTATTTTTGTGAATAATGGTGTTTCTACCACTAGTGATAAAGTTCTTTTCGTTCAAAGTATTCTCCTTTATGTTAAATCGGTTTCTACGCACTCTTTAACGGCTTAAGCACACTTTAAATTTTATCTAATTGACTATGACCATTTATTGTTAATAATAAACTTGAACTACCAATATATCCTTATTACTAAATATATAAACAATTGAATTACTAAGCAATATAAAAACTTTATCTTTACCCGTTTCAGATATTTGTTTATTTTACTCGGTTATAGTTTGGGCTTTCTTCACTGTTGATTAAAAGTCTTCGAATTAAATCTAAGCTTCTAGCAGCAACCAGTTGTTGAAAGTACTTTCTAGCAACAGGAATGCAGTAATACTTTGCCTGTAAAGTGTGCTTCCCACCCCAAGCTATCCAAACTGAACCTACGGGCTTTTCTGCTGTTCCGCCATCAGGCCCTGCTATACCAGAAACAGCAATAACGAAATCAGCACTTGATTTTTCTAATGCGCCTTCAGCCATAGCTAACACCGTTTGTTTACTTACTGCGCCATAATTTACTAACGTTTGGCTAGGTACATTAAGTAGTTTTGTTTTCATGCTATTTGAGTAAGTAACAAAACCCGCTTCAAACACGGCAGAAGAACCTGGTATTGCGGTAATTTGACTCGCAATTAATCCACCTGTGCAAGATTCAGCCACCGTAATTTTTTGTTTTGTTTGAGCTAACAGCGGTACGACATATTCTGCGATAGTTGTATTGTTATTTTTTCCTAAACCTAAAACATGATCACCTATCAACAAGCTTAGTTTATTTTGCCAGTCAGCCAGAATTGTTTGCTCTTGTGTACCTTGAACACTTAATTTAACTTCTAAAAGTGGCATTGCTGTTCTAAAGCCAATGGCTATTTCTTTTGGCCAATTGGGCAGCTTGTCATTTATAAGTGCTTGTAACGTAGATTCACCCAATCCAAAGGTCTGCATACGAGACATATTAAACGTGGTTGAGTCAGGAAATAATGTTGTTAAAGAAGGGATTATCTCATCTTTTAGCATATGAGTTAATTCGCTTGGTACGCCAGGAGTACATAAAATAAGGCATTGATTTAATACCATGCTAAACCCTACGGCACTACCTGTTTCATTGGCAATAATATCGCATCCCAAAGGTAGATAAGCTTGTTTCAAGTTTGGCTTGTTCAGCGTGGTCTGTCTTCGCTGTGCCCAGTTTTTTAAATGGTGGTGTGCCTTTGAATTTAGTTCAAGCTCAACGTTACATGCTAGTGCTAAAGCTTGTGAAGTGAGGTCGTCTACCGTCGGGCCAAGGCCACCGTTAATAATAAGAATGTCGGCAGATTGACTTAGTTTAGTGATTTCTGCTTGTAAAAGCGCTAAGTCATCAGCAATAGTAACTTTTTTTCTAATTGTTAAGCCAATATCGTTAAGTTGTTCAGCAAACATGAGTGAGTTAGTGTCGATAACATCACCATTCATTAATTCGTCGCCCGTTAACAATAAATTCACTTGCTTAGCCATACTGCTCCAAAATTCAATTATACTCATGCTTTATGTTAACGAAAAAATAGCTGAATTGCGCAGTAATTTTTATTTATTAACTTGTCTGTTTTTTACACCGACAACAATATGCATTATGATTATTAGATTAATTCAAACTCACAAGTTAGGTATATAAGTGACAAAATATTTTAACGGGTGGTCGATATTTACGCTATCAATTTACTTGGTTATGCTTTCTGCTTGTTTGAGTAATAAGTTACACGCAAAAGAATACATAATAGGTGTTGAAGACGTTAGTTATTACCCATTTTATGATTTTTCTGCAAAGCAATCTAATCAAAAAAGTTTTTCGAAAGAGTTACTCAGTACTTTTTTTCAGCAGCATGGTTACAAGTTTCAATTCGTTTCATTACCCGTGAAACGGTTCGACAAGTGGTTTGCTGAAGAAAGTATCGATTTTAAGTTTCCAGACAATGTGCGTTGGCGATCAGCAGAAAGTAAAAAGTTAAATATAAGCTATAGCAAGCCTATTTTACATTTAACCTCGGGTAGCTATGTACTTAAAAAAAATAGAAATTTACCAGAACAAGCGATAAAGCGTTTAGGTACAATGTATGGCTTTTATCCTACGCTTTGGGTTGAACGTGTGCAAAACAACTCGATTGAAATAATAGAGTCAAAT
The DNA here is from genome assembly GCF_057550865.1 of Colwellia sp. NW0002-52-1. NCBI lineage: Bacteria > Pseudomonadati > Pseudomonadota > Gammaproteobacteria > Alteromonadales > Colwelliaceae > Colwellia > Colwellia sp. NW0002-52-1. Next base: position 217,668 of record NZ_BAAJLU010000004.1, read on the forward strand.
TCTACTTTTAGCCTAGTTAAGCACCTTTTACATGGTAATTTAGATGCCATTAATATTGAAAAAAATGTAATAGTTCATGCGCTTAAGCGGATGGGAAAGAACCAAGATGCAATTGTGCTAAATAAGCAAATTAAGCATGAACGATATGCCTTTCACTTTTCTACTATCCTACATCCTGAAATCCTGCAAGAATTTAATGAGTTTTTAAATACCCATAGTAAACAAATAGCTGAACTAAAGCGTAAATACGGTATAATTGAAGCTCTAGCCAATTAAATTTTTCTTCCTTAGTTAAATTAACAAGACGTTGATAAAATGAGCAATAATTCACAGTTGTATAATCGAGCACTTCTGTTTGGTAAATGGTATCGCAGTGATCGAGATGATGACGGCCATTTATTTACAGAATTTGCCGAAATTTCATCGGATGGTCGTTACGAATTTACGTTTATTCAACATGATGACCATGGCAACGTTTCAGAGCAGTCAGTCGAGTCAGGTGACTGGGGCCTGGTGGGAGATATTCACTTCACCATAAGTAAAAGTGAATTTATTAATGAAGCACATTATGCTGCAGATTTAGAGCATGATGATAATTATCATGCATACCGAGTTTTAAATTTAAACAGTCAAATTTTCGAATATCAACATATCATAAGTAATGAAGTGTTTATCCTGCGCCGAGTTATTGATAATATTGCGCTCAGTTAAAGTACGAGTGACATAAGCGCCTTCTTACATTTCAGTTTCCATTAATCATTTTGAGAGTTCCGATGAAGCAATTTAAAGCAGCCAGTTTAATGACGGCAATTAAAACGCCATTTAATGCTAAAGGCGATATAGATTTTAATACCTATGATCAATTAGTCGCTGAACAGGTTAAAGCAGGTGTTGATGGCATTATAGTTGGCGGAACAACAGGTGAAGGGCACTTATTAACTTGGGAAGAGCATTTAATTCTTATTGCGCATAGTGTTCACAAGCATGGTAAAGATTTACTTATTATTGGCAATACCGGTAGCAATAATACACGCGAAGCAATTAAAGCCACCCAATATGGTTTCGCTGCAGGTATGGATGCAACATTACAAATTAATCCTTATTATGGGCGTAGCTCTAGTGCGGGCGTAGCTGCACATTTTGGCAAGTTACTCGATATTGGGCCTGCATTTATTTATAACGTGCCTGGTCGTACAGGACAAGATTTAACGCCTGATATAATTGAACCGTTATCAAAGCACAAAAACTTTATTGGCGTTAAAGAGTGTACCGGTAATGAACGTATAGCTTATTATGAAGAGCGAGGCATAGCTTGTTGGTCAGGTAACGATGATGAAAGTGCAGCAGGGCGTCATAAGCATGGCTCGCATGGTGTTATTTCTGTTACATCGAATATCGTACCGAGTTTAATGAGACAGTTAATGGATACACCTAATGATAGTTTGCAGCAACGCATGGAACCATTAATGCAATGGCTGTTTTGTGAACCTAACCCAATTGCCATCAACACGGCATTGATGATGACAGGCGCGGTAGCGCCAATTTTTAGAATGCCATATAAAGCATTAACTAAGATTCAACGTGAACAAGGTTTAGCGCTACTGACTGAAATAGCAAGTGATGAATTAGTGGGTGATAAACTGATGCTAATGGCAGATAACGATTTTACGTATTGCTGTTAATCATTAAAAAACAATAAAATTTTTAAGCGCCGCTACCTTCATCAGAGCGGCGTTTTTGTTTCTAAAACATTCTTGCCAAGTACTAGATTATCGCTCTAATTGCGGTCGTAACGCTTCAGGTACTGAAAAATGTAGCTTAACTTGTTGTATTGGACAGATAAATATTAACTCTACAGCGCACAGTTGGAGATCAATGTCTTGGTCTCTGTCATCAAGAGCATTTAGCTCTGAAGCTTTACCATGTAATCTGTCACCAACAACACCTTGGCCAATACTTGCAGCATGGATACGAATTTGATGTTTTCGACCTGACTCAATATTTACTTTCAGTAATGACCAATCTCTTTGCTGATTATATTCAAGATAAAGAAAATGACTTCGAGCTGATTTACCGTCAACCTGCATATCGACTGTTTCAGGTTGTGGGCGTTGTTGGTGATCGCCACGCACAATAATATGATATGTTTTTTCAATTTGATGTTGTTCAAACAGCAAACTTAATGCTTGAGCGGCCTTTTTTGTGTGTGCTACTAAAATTAACCCCGTGGCAGCGCGATCTAAGCGATGAACAGAAAATACAGCACGCTCAGGTTGTAAATTCTTTTGTGCCCAGCGAGTTATGGTGCAATGGTCACTCCATTTAGAGCCTTGAGATAACATACCATAAGGCTTATACCAAACACTGTAGTGAGTTAAATCAGCAATGAGAGTTGCCGGTGTTGGTATTTTTGATAAAACACTTTCGTCATAATAAAAATGTAGTTTATCGTCGATTTGTAACTTTTTTTTCAAACGTCGGCAACGCTGAGTACTCTTACCGCGACTATGCCACAATGCACCTTTATCAATCGACTTTTTAATTTCACTCACCGTTAAGTCGCATTGAATTTGCAGAGCTTCAATGATACTAATCTCACGATCAATATTGATATGACATTCAAATTTTTTCAAAACCAAGTTACTCAATAAATAATGACGCGCTAGTTTAACAAGTTTCTTAAGCGAAAGGGCATGACTAAAACTATCTTCTTTGAGTTATCTTACTTAAAAATATATATTAATTAAATTTAGCGAAATGGAGTTGGTTTTTAGCCCCAGAGATCGATAAAATACCCGCCTAAAGTAAAAGCAGTAAAAACACGTAAAATAAAGCGAGAACAAACTATGCAACGTAATGAAACGTTATTTCCTCTTGATAATGTCGGTAACGCCTTATGGGATATGTTAACCGGAGGTGATGATTTAAACGTAGAAAGAGAGTTTGAATTTTCTATAATTTTTCCGAGTGAAGAACAAGCGTTAAAATTTGGTCAACTACTATTAGAAAATAACCAGAAGTTATCTTTTTGTCCTTACCAAGGCGATGACAAGTTTCCTTGGGAAATAACAGCTTACCCTTATATGTCAGCCAGTTATGAAAATATTGCCGCTTATCAAGAGCTACTTATGACTAGCGCGACACCATTTTCTGGTAAGTACGACGGCTGGTACTGTGTCGATTCGAGTAAATAAGGCTATATAATGGATGAACAGCAATTTAAGCGATTAAAAAGTCTAAGTGCTAAATCATTTAACGATCAAAAAGCTTTAATTAAAAAAGTGCTGGCAGGGCGAGAAATAGCATGTACGCAATGTGGTACGCCTATTCGCGTCAGCTTGCCAGAAGACAAGAAAACAACAGGGCTATTTTGTGCGAAAGGCTGTACAGATATCGCATTAGACTTTGTAATGTAAAGCGCTAAATAATGGCTAGCGCTTTATATATTACTTATTGCAACTAATTAAAGAAAAGTGGCAATATCAGCCAAAGCTTTCTTGGTTGTTGCATGATGTGGCACTGTGGCATCTTCACTTGGGTAGCCAGCAATTATAAGCATGTAAGGGCGACTGTTGTCATCGCGATTACAAATTTTGCTTAAAAATGACATCGGTTTCGGCGTATGCGTTAACGTAACTAGCCCACTAGCATGCAAAGCATTAATTAAAAAACCTGTAGCAATTCCAACCGACTCATGAACATAATAATTGGTGTTTTTATCTTCAATGGCAATACCGCCTTTTTTCTCACTAAAAATAGCAATAAGCCAAGGTGCATGCTCTAAATATGGTTTATTCGCGTCAGTACCTAGTGGTTTCAATGCATCAAGCCACTCATCACTAGCTCGCCCTTGATAAAAGTTACTTTCATGAATTTCTGCTTGCTGGCGTATCTGTTGTTTAACATTTTGATCACTAATAGCAACAAAATGCCAAGGTTGATGATTGGCCCCGTTCGGCGCAGTACCTGCTGCTTTAATACAGTTTTCTATAATTTCTTTAGCGACAGGGCGGTCACTAAAGCTACGGATACTATGGCGGCGTTTGATATTTTCGTAAAAGTCAGCTGAGCGCTGTAACATTTCTTCGCTTGGGTATTCAATATAATCGCTTAGTGGCGATGAGTCATGATCTTGCATGGATATTCCTATTCTTATTTTTCTATAGAATATCGAGAAAGTTATTAAAATAGCAAGCCTATCGTAGGAATTAAGGGTGAAGACTTATACCAATTGATTTAATGAATCGATCAATTTTAAACGAGGATAAATTTTCAGTAGCAAGGCGCTTGATTGATTAGGGTATGGATTCCCGTAAGTAGAACAATGCAGGAGCAATTGTCGAGCAATAGCAGGCTATTGGGATTGAAAGCAACGTAGATACTGGATAGTTAAACCGCTTTAGAATGATCGATTGTTTATATCAATTGGTATAAAATAAAGGTGTATAGCGTAAGTAGAAGTAACATAAGAAAAAAGCGCCAAAAGGCGCTTTATTCATCATTAGCATTTAAAGGCAAGCAACCATTGCTTAGCCAATAAATTTACGGGCGTTGCGGAACATACGTACCCAAGGTGAATCTTCTTGCCATTCGTCTGGGTGCCATGAGTTAGCAACGGTGCGAAATACACGCTCAGGGTGTGGCATCATAATAGTAACACGACCATCTGTTGTGGTAAGCGCGGTAATACCATCAGGTGAACCGTTCGGGTTCGCTGGGTAAGTTTCAGTAATATGACCATAGTTATCAACATAACGTATGGCTACTGTGCCAGACTCATTTGCATTATCAATAGCATCATCAGAGCTAAACTCTGCACGACCTTCACCGTGAGAAACTGCGATTGGCATACGAGAGCCGGCCATGCCTTCAAAGAAGATAGATGGCGTTTCTTGTATTTCTACCAAGCTAAAGCGTGCTTCAAATCGTTCTGATTTGTTTTGAACAAAGCGTGGCCAAGCTTCTGAGCCCGGAATAATTTCTTTTAGGTTTGACAGCATTTGACAGCCATTACAAACACCTAGCGAGAAAGTATCTTCACGCTCAAAAAATGCTTTGAACATAGCTTTAGCATTTTTGTTGAACAATATTGATTTTGCCCAACCTTCACCAGCACCTAAAACATCACCGTATGAGAAACCGCCACAAGCCACTAAGCCATTAAAGTCGGCTAAGTCTGTACGACCCGATAAAATGTCTGACATATGTACATCGATAGCAACAAAACCAGCACGATCAAAAGCTGCTGCCATTTCAACATGCGAGTTAACACCTTGTTCACGCAAAATAGCAATACGTGGGTTAGTTGAGTTTTGCGCATCTTTAGCCATTAAATCGGCCACAATATCTTCATTGATATCAAAGCTTAAGTCTGCATTTAGGCCTGGATCTTCAGTATCAAACTTAACATCGTGTTCTTGCTGGGCACATTCTGGGTTGTCGCGTAACGATTGCATTTTATGAGTCGTTTTAGCCCATGTAGTGCGGTAGTATGTGCGCGAATTTTCTAACACAACTTCGCCATCGCGGCTAAAGCGGATAGTGTCTTCATTATTGATACGGCCAATGTCAGTACAACACTCTTCAATACTAAACTTAGCAAAAACTGCGTGAATAGCATCAACATCGCTTTCACGAATTTGTATTACAGCACCAAGCTCTTCACTAAATAAAACATCTACATCATTACCAGACGTTGAAGTAAGTTTGCTTAAATCAATATCAACACCGGTGTGGCCAGCAAACGCCATTTCTACAACCGTGGTAAATAAACCGCCGTCTGAAATGTCATGATAGGCAATAAGCTTTTCATCACGCACTAAGGTTTGCATAGCATTGAAGAAGTTTTTCAAGGTTTCAGGACAATCAACGTCAGGCGTTTCTTTACCAAGTTGTTTATAAACTTGTGCTAAACATGAACCACCTAAACGGTTTTTACCTTTTGATAAGTCAATAGCAACTAAACGTGTATCACCTTGATCTATTCTTAGCTCAGGAGTAACGGTTTTACGAATATCTTCAACAGCACCAAAGGCAGTAATTATAAGTGACATGGGTGATGTTACAGATTTCTGCGCACCATTTTCATCCCATTGGGTTTTCATCGACATTGAGTCTTTACCCACAGGAATAGTTAGCCCCAGCGCAGGACACAGCTCTTCACCAATGGCTTTAACGGCTTCATATAAGCCTGCATCTTCACCTGGGTGACCTGCTGGCGACATCCAGTTAGCTGAAAGTTTAATACGGTTTAATCTATCACCGTCAGCACCTGCAATATCAGTACCGGCAATATTCGTTAACGACTCTGCTACGGCTAAACGAGCAGATGCGCCAAAGTTTAATAAAGCCACTGGTGTACGCTCGCCTAACGACATAGCTTCGCCGTGATAAGAGTCAAGCGCAGATGCCGTAACGCCACAATCGGCAACAGGCACTTGCCAAGGACCAACCATTTGATCGCGATTAACCATACCGGTTACTGAGCGATCACCTATGGTAATTAAGAAGGTTTTCTCTGCCACAGTGGGTAAAGATAAAATACGTTCAGCGGCATCAGCCAGAGTAATATCTGCAACGCTAAAGTTATCGCCAGTGGCAACTTTTGACTCAACATCTTTAAATATTTTAGGGGTTTTACCTAATAAAACATCAAGCGGTAAATCAATGGGAGTCGCGAGTTTATCGTTACCGGCAAAGTGTTCATCAGTAACCGTTAAATGTTCTTCTTCTGTGGCACGACCAACGACAGCAAACGGTGCACGTTCGCGTTGGCATATTTGTTCAAATCGGGCTAAGTTCTTGTCTGATACCGCGATAACATAACGTTCTTGAGATTCGTTACACCATATTTCATGTGGTGCCATGCTGCGCTCGTCATTGGGTACTTTACGTAGTTCAAAAACACCACCACGGCCGCCATCAGAAACAAGCTCAGGGAAAGCGTTTGATAAACCACCTGCGCCAACATCATGAATAAAGGCGATAGGGTTTTCTTCGCCTAGCTGCCAACATTTGTCGATAACTTCTTGGCATCGACGTTCCATTTCTGGGTTTTCACGTTGTACAGAAGCAAAATCTAAGTTTTCAGCAGATTGTCCTGAGGCCATTGAAGAAGCCGCACCGCCACCAAGGCCGATGTTCATTGCTGGGCCACCTAAGGCAATTAAGTTAGCGCCAACAACAATCTCACGCTTTTGCACATGTTCATCACGAATGTTACCTAAACCACCGGCCAACATAATAGGTTTGTGGTAGCCGCGTACTTCGCTGCCGTTAAACGAGTTAACTTGTTCTTCGTAAGTACGGAAATAGCCTAAAATAGCCGGGCGACCAAACTCGTTGTTAAATGCTGCACCGCCCAATGGGCCTTCAGTCATAATATCTAAAGCAGAAACTATACGGTTGGGTTTACCAAAATCAGTTTCCCATGGTTGTTCGAAACCGGGAATACGTAAGTTTGAAACAGAGAAACCGACTAAGCCTGCTTTAGGTTTTGAACCAATACCGGTAGCGCCTTCATCACGAATTTCACCACCAGAGCCAGTTGCAGCACCAGGGTAAGGAGAAATAGCCGTAGGGTGGTTATGGGTTTCAACCTTCATTAATATTTGAATGTCTTCATGGTGATAACCATAAACATTCGTTTCTGAATTTGGGAAGAAACGACCGCCTTTATTACCTACCATAACCGCAGCGTTATCTTTGTATGCACTTAAGACAAAATCAGGGTTCACTTCATGCGTGTTACGGATCATTTTAAATAATGATTTGGGTTGCTTTACGCCATCGATAGTCCAGTCAGCGTTAAAAATTTTGTGACGACAATGCTCAGAGTTGGCTTGAGCAAACATGTAAAGTTCAATGTCGTGAGGGTTTCGGCCTAGTTTGGTGAAGTTTTCAAATAAGTAATTAACTTCGTCGTCAGCTAGGGCAAGGCCTAAATCAATATTGGCAGCAACTAACGCATTTTTGCCACCATTTTCAATGTCGATACTGGTTAGTTCACCGGGTTCAGCACTAGCAAATAATGCCGTGGCTTCAGTGGTATCAGTAAATACAGTTTCCATCATGCGGTCATGAATCAAGTTATTTAATGATGTTTGTTGGACAGGTGTTAAAGTCGCAGCGTTTTCAGTACTAATATAATAAGATAAACCGCGTTCAAGACGAATAACTTTAGATAAACCACAGTTGTTTGCAATATCGGTAGACTTTGATGACCAAGGTGAAATAGTGCCAGGTCGAGGTGTTACAAGGAGGAATTGGCCAACAGGTTCGTGTTCTTCAATGGTGGGTCCATACTTAAGTAATTGCGCTAAAACAGTAGACTCATCATCACTTAAAGCTTCGGAAATATGAGCGAAGTGAGTAAACTCAGCATAGATATCCGTAATGGGCAGTTGCAGCTCTGAGCACTGATTCAGTAGTTTGTTTACTCTAAATTCAGATAGTGCTGGTGCACCACGAAAGGTTTTCATCAACATCGACATAGTCTATTTCACCGGGTTAGATTAATTAAGGATAAAAAACGCGCGTATTATAGTTTAAATAGGCTCATTATAGAAACGATTTGTCTCTTTTCAAGCCAAGTTTTTAGCGTCAAAATACACGCCAAATTAAAAATAGCTTTTTAAATATCTCATTTCACGTGACAATAGCAATTATGATAAAAAAACAAATAAAATTATTCGCCGATAAAGTGAGTGTAAAAAAGCAATTAGCCTTGTTTTTATTACCCTTTATTGTTTTGCTAAGCGCATGTGAAAACCAAGAGACGTCTGCAAACTTACAGAGAATTATTGATAGAGGTTACATAACGGTTGGTACGCTTTATGGCAACACGAGCTATTATCTTGATGCCGAAGGGCCTGCTGGCTTCGAATATGAACTAGCACAAAAATATGCACAGTTTTTAGGTGTCGAATTAAAAATGATGCCTAGCTACAATTTAAACGAATTGTTTCAACAACTTGATAATGGCAGCGTCGATATCCTTGCTGCCGGACTAGCGGTTACTGAAAATCGCTTGAAAAATTATCACTTTTCGCCAAGTTATGACAGCGTAAGCCAAAAGCTAGTTTTTAAACAGGGTAATATCAGGCCGCGTAAGCTTGCCGATTTAACCGGAAAGCTGGAGGTGCTTGAACAATCTAGCCATGTAGAGAGCTTAGCGCAATTAAAGGTATCTAATCCTGAGCTTGTTTGGTCGACTACCAGTGAGCTTGATAGCGAAGAGCTTCTGTTGCGTGTACTTTCAGATGAAATCGACTACACCATTGCAGATACCAATACCTTGGCAATTAGCCGTAGATACTATCCTGAAATTAGTATCGGTTTTACGATATTAAAAGAAGAATCTTTAGCGTGGATGATTAATAAAAATAATGACGATACTATTTTTGCCAGCTTAATTGAGTTCTTTGGTCAAGTGCATCATAACGGTGTGTTATTAGCATTAAATGACAAGCATTACGGGCACATAGAAGAATTTAACTATGTTGATACCCGTATGTTTATTAAAGCAATAGAGCAGAAGCTACCTAAGTATCAACCTTTGTTTGAAAAATATGGTCAAGACGTTGATTGGCGTTTACTCGCGGCCATAAGTTACCAAGAATCACATTGGGAGCCTCACGCTCGTTCTTACACTGGTGTTCGTGGCATGATGATGCTAACGTTGCCAACGGCAAAGCAAATGGGCATTAAAAGTCGACTTGATGCTGAACAAAGCATACGAGGTGGCGCTAAATATTTCAAACAAATGATAGCTCGAATGCCAGATAGAGTACCTTCTCCAGATAGATTATGGTTTGCTTTAGCTTCCTATAATATAGGGCTAGGGCATTTAAACGATGCGCGAAATATTACTAAACAACAAGGTGGCGATCCCGACCGTTGGGTGGAAGTAAAAGAGCGTTTACCTCTACTTAAGCAGAAAAAATATTATAAAAAAACGCGCTATGGTTACGCTCGAGGTGATGAACCGGTTAATTATGTTGAAAATATTCGCCGTTATTACGACACCTTAACTTGGATGGATGATCAAGCGAAACAAATTGCCCAGAAAACAGAGTTAACGACCTACAACGAACAAGCAAACTAAAAGGGGATATGATAGCGTTTGAGTTTATTTCATTAAAGTGTCATAAACATAAGAGATACTAATTAAAATAAAACTGAACTTGCTACATTCCGGCTAATTAATAGAGTAAAAAATTAATGTAGTGAGGTTTTACTGTTTTGGTGTTTATGTGCAAGGCAAGAGGTTAATATGAAATTTAAAAGATGCTTTATTAGTAATCAAAGAAAAAGAACCTTAAAACGTCACAAAATAAGGTTAGCAAATCGACGTCATACCCAATTTGCATCCGATCATTTTCATAGCGCTAGCGCTGTCGATACTATAAAAACTTTAGAAGATAGTTGAAATAGCTACTGAAGTTTACGCTAATTACTTTTTTATACTTTTTGTTTTTTCTAGTTTCCCAATCTTGAGTTACACTTTTACAACAGCTTAGTAATGACTTAAATAGTTATAATACAAAACTCAGTATCAAAACTTGATATTCTCGAGCAAGCGTCGAAAAATCAATTATTTATAAATATATTAATAGGTCATTAAATACTTATTAGTACGACTTTTATATCTAAAAATATTTAGCAAAACTTAATTAAGTCCTTATTTTGGAAGGTGTTTTAACAATGGTTGAACATGGAGTTTATTCTGTTGTACTTAAAGGTAATTTATTAAGCATTACCTTAATTGGTTCATTTAATGAACTTGCAACAAAGTCAGCTTGTTTACAAATACAAGCCAAGGTTGACAGTTTGAATGGTAAAGCCTTTGGTGTGTTATTTAATTGCACTGGCTATGAAGGTAGTACACCTGCAGCACATAAAATATCCAACGATTATTTTTCGTGGGTGAATAAGCAAAATTGTCTTGCTTGGGCTGCTGTTTATCATCACGCTATTTATGCTGAAATGGCAAAAAATGAACAGCCTGCAATGTTTGAATGTCAAAATCGACTTGAATTTTATGATATTGAATCGGCAAAGCTTTGGCTAGCAAATCAGTCTGTAGTTGCTTGTTAAATAAAAATATTAGTATATAAATTCGCACATTCAATTATATTGTCATTTTTTTCTGGCGAGCTTTTCAGATTTTTTTTCTGCTCTTCTGCGTTTAAAAAATGCAGAAAGCATGTCGCTACACTCTTGTGCTAAAAGACCAGAGTTTACCGCGACTTGATGATTGTGTTTCTCATGGTTCAATAATGAAAACGCACTACCTGCTGCACCTGTTTTTAAATCTTTACTGGCAAATACTAAGCGATTTATTCGGCTATGCACTAATAAGCCTGCACACATAGGGCAGGGCTCTAACGTTACGTATAGCGTGCAATCGAGCAGACGATAATTTTGTAACTTTTTACCAGCATCACGAATGGCGACCATTTCAGCATGGGCAGAAGGGTCGTTATTCATAATGGATTGGTTAAAACCTTCCCCGACAATTTCACCATTGCAAACGATAACAGCGCCAACGGGTATTTCATTGTGGCTATCAGCAATGTTAGCTAACTCAATGGCACGGTGCATAAACTTACTATCTGCTTCAGAAAAGCTATTCTGAGCAATACTACTTTTTGAAAGACACTGCTCGGTAAGCTTTGAGTCAGTAAACTTTGAGCCAGACAGGTCTCTATCATGACTTATTTCTGTTGGGTCGAGATTAATGGTTAAATTTTTTGTCATCGCAGGTTATAAAAACATTTCTAATAAGTCGTTAAGGTAACGGTGTCCAAGTTTGCTAACTGACCACAACTCACCGTCAAATTCCATTAAGTTTTTAGCTTTAGCTTCTAAAAGTGTAGGTAAAATTGTCTCAATATTTAACCCCGTATAGGCTTGGTACTCATCCAATGAGAAACCTGAAAATAAGCGTAATCGGTTCATCATGTATTCAAAAGGTAACTCTTGTGCTGAAACAGTATTAAGCTGATCAAGTGCTTTTCTATTGGTATCTAAATAGCCTTTGGGGTGCTTTATTTTTACCGTGCGGTAAATGGTTTGTTTGGTTACATCGGTAATTTTACCATGTGCACCACAACCAATACCCAAGTAGTCGCCAAACTGCCAATAGTTAAGGTTATGCTGACATTGAAATTCAGGCTTACTATAAGCAGAAATTTCATATTGTTGATAACCCGCAGCATTTAATAAAGCAATGCCTTGGTCTTGAATACTCCACAGCACTTCATCTTGTGGTAATTTAGGCGGTCGTGAGTGGAATGCGGTATTAGGCTCTATCGTTAATTGATACCATGAAATATGGCTAGGATTTAAGCGAATCGCCGTTTTTAAATCATCAAGGGCATGAGCTACGGTTTGGTCGGGTAAGCCATGCATTAAATCAAGATTGAAGCTTTTAACGCCACACTCGTTAGCTAAATTAGCTGCAACTTTGGCTTGCTCGCTATCATGTATTCTACCAAGCTTTATTAATTTATCTGAGGCAAAGCTTTGTACTCCAATAGATAACCTTGAAACACCGCCATTAAAAAAACCAATAAATTTTTCAGCTTCAACAGTGCCAGGGTTAGCTTCTAAAGTTATCTCAATATCGGCTTTATGTTCAAAGCGTTGTAACACTGCGGTTAATAGCTGTTCAATTGCCGGCGCTGAAAATAAGCTTGGTGTACCACCACCAATAAAAATTGAATGCAAAGGTCTGTTATGCAAGCCAAAGCGTTCAATATCGCTGTCAAGATCAAGCAATAACTGCGCAATATAGTCTTGCTCAGGAATAGCGTGCTTTAAAGCATGAGAATTAAAGTCGCAATAAGGGCACTTTTCAACACACCAAGGTATGTGAATATATAACGAAAGTGGTGGTGCAATTAACATTTAACGTAGGGCTTCTAAAAGTTGTGGTACAAGTTTTTTAAGGGCTTGGCCACGGTGACTCAGTTGATTCTTTAAATCTCGCGGTAATTGCGCTGATGTCATTTTATGATCTGCTTGCCAAAACACCGGGTCGTATCCAAAACCTTGCTCGCCTATTTTTTCTCGGGCAATACTGCCTTGCCAAACACCATGACAAATAAGCGGTGTAGGATCATTTTCATGACGCATATAAACCAATACACAATGAAAACGAGCGCTGCGTTGTTCATCGGCTACATTTTCTAAGGCAGTTAAAAGTTTGTTGGTATTATCATCATCATTAGCGTTTTCGCCGGCATAGCGGGCTGAATAAACGCCAGGAGCACCATTTAATGCGTCAACTTCTAAACCCGAATCATCGGCTATCGCAGGTAAACCGGTAATTTTTGCAGCATGGCGTGCTTTAATTATCGCGTTCTCTACAAAGGTGGTGCCGGTTTCAGCAACTTCACCAACATTGAATTCGCTCTGGGGTTTAATTTCAATATTTTGAGCAGCTAATAAACTGGCAAGCTCGTTTACTTTACCTTGGTTACCGGTCGCTAATACAATGGTGGTCATCACGAATACCTTAGAATTAATTAATCATAACAATGGCGCGCATAATACCTTAATCTACAACAAAGAGGGAGCACCTAAGCACGAATTAAATAAAACTCAGAGGCAGTATGTCGTTAAAAGATACCTTTATAGGTTTAATTATTATTTTTATCTGGGGCTTTAACTTTGTCGTTATCGCTTGGGGTGTAGAGTCGATGCCGCCACTATTAATGGGAGGCTTACGATTCTTATTAGTCGCACTACTGGGATCTTTGTTTATTGCTAAGCCTAATATACCCTGGCGATGGATGGCACTTTATGCGCTAACTTTGTGTTTTGGCCAGTTTTCATTATTATTTTCAGCTTTAGCTTTTGGTATGCCGGCAGGGTTAGCTTCATTAGTTTTGCAGTCGCAAGCGGTGTTTACCTTATTATTTTCATTATTCATGCTAAAAGAACAAATAAAAAACAGTCAAATCTTGGCTATGCTCATTGCTGGTGGTGGCTTGTATATTATTGGTAACTCAGGCCAAGCCCATAGTATGACATTTCTTGGTTTTAGTTTAACCATTGCCGCAGCCATAGCTTGGGGCTTAGGTAATGTAGTTAACCGTCTAATAAATCAACGAGGTTATCGAGCAAATATTGGCTTAGTTGTTTGGTCGTCTTGGATAGCCATGGTGCCTTTCTTTGTTACGAGTTATTGGGTAGAAGGCGAAGTAGCCATAGTCAATAGTTTACAAAACTTAAATGGCATAAGTGTTTTCGTATTATTTTATTTAGCCATTGCCGCGTCGATGATAGGTTACAGTTTATGGAGCTATTTATTAACCAATTACCCAGCAGGGCAAGTGGCGCCGTTAACTTTAGGTGTGCCTATTGTGGGTATAATGTCAGCCTCGCTTTTACTGAATGAACAAATGTCAGCGCAGCAAATATTCGGCATTGTTATTGTTATGCTAGGTTTATTGGTTAATACCTTTGGTAGTAAACTCTATCGCAGATTCAGACTAAAATCAGTCAGGTAATGCTGTTGGATAGTTTTAGGTAAGCGTGCAGTTTACGCTTTATCAGGAGTGATACTGAGGAAAAATAAGCATAAAAAATGGCACTTTACTATCTAAAGTGCCATTGGTAATTTTAATGATTTTTAACCTTTAATTAGCAAAGCTAATCAACATAAAATTTTTGTGAGAAGGTTAAATTATGCTGTTTACCTTTATCGGTGATATTAATATCAAAATAAATGGTTTCTTCATTGCTGTAACCCACTTGTGCTAAATAATAAACCGCGTCGCCTTCTTTAACTTCCATAAAGTCTAACGATTTAATTTGTCCTACATCGTTTCGGGCTTTGCCACTTATGTTTACCGTTTTTGCTGGGTTGCCGTCTTGGGTATTGTCGAGCACCGCAATATTGACCAAGCCTTTATAACGACTACGTTCAATACCATAAGCTTTAGCAATTTCAGGCGTTAAAAATGTTGAGCCAATGGCAATATAATGCACATTAAGATCATTCAACTTTTTCATGTTTTCAGCATTAACTGTGGCGGTAAGCATAAATGCTAGTGCACATAGCCATTTGAGTTTATTGAAAACGTTATTCATATTGTGAACCTTATATTTTCTATAGTGGGTATTATTTAGTATATATAATGCTGTTAATCAAAATGAGTTAACGCTTATAACATCGCCCAATATGGCACCCAACCAGCCAATAAAATGTTTATTACATTCAATAATAAAAAGGCGATAAGTACCGATAAATCAAGCCCGCCAATACTCGGGATTATGCGTCTAATTGGCGTTAATATCGGCGCAGTAAGCTGATTGAATACCATTTGAGTTGGATTGTAGCCTTGTACTACCCAGCTCATTAATGCCATTACAAGCATAATAATAAACAGTAAAACGCCAGTTTGCTTAATAAGGTAAATTAAGCCTAAATATAATGCTGAAACAATATCAATAGGGCCGCCGTTAAGTAACGGAATAATAATAAAAGTTAAGGTCGCAACAATATAAGCTAAAATTACTGTTGCTAAATCAACCCCGCCAATACTTGGTATTACACGACGTAAAGGAATAACTAAAGGGTTACTTACTTTTACAATAAATTGGCTTAGTGGGTTGTAAAAGTCAGCACGAACAAGTTGTAGCCAAACCCGCAACACTAGAATCATAATGAATGTGTCAAAGGCAAATTTAAGCAAATAATTAATTGCTTCCATCTAAAACTCCAAAAAATAAAATTAATATAATCAGTGTTTTACATTTTTTAATGTAGAGCACTGTAAATATGTTGATCGTAATACGATTAACTACTTTTCGCCATTTCTTTAGCGCGCGCAACGGCACAATTCATGGCATTTGAAACAAGACTTTCCAAACCACCTTCAACTAAAGCGTTTAACGCTGCTTGGGTTGTACCGCCTTTTGAGGTTACGTTTTCACGAAGCTTACCGATAGGCTGTTCGTTTTCAATAACCATTTTAGCAGCGCCTAGCGCAGTTTGTTGCACAAGCTCTCGGCTGTCTTGTTCACTAAAACCGTAGGCCATAGCTTGCTTTTGCATTGCTTCCATAAACAAGAAGAAGTAGGCAGGGGCAGAGCCCGAAACAGCAATGATATGGTCAATTTGTTCTTCTGAAGTTAACCACTTAACAATGCCGACAGATTCCATTAATGATGTCGTAAATACTTTTTCTTCTTCAGTGATATGTTCATTTGCATATATACCAGATACGCCAAACCCCAGTTGTGAAGGGGTATTTGGCATGGTTCTAATTACGGTGCAAGGCTTAGCCAGGGCTTGTTCTATTTGTGCCATAGTGCAACCGGCAGCAACTGAAATAAAACACTTTTTGCCAATCTCAATTTGCTGACTTAAAAGCTGGCAAACTTCTTCTATAAGGTAGGGTTTTACGCCCAGAACAATCACATCTGCAAAAGTTGCTGCTTCAATATTGCATTGTGTTTGTTTAATACCGTGTGCGGCTTGCAAAGCCAAGCGCTTTTCTGCTGAAGGATTCGATACGATAATATGCTCAGGATTAAAACCACCATTTACTAAGCCCGAAATAATTGCACCGTTCATGTTACCTGCGCCAATAAAAGCTATTTTTTTCATAAGTTTCCTATCAAGTATTGCTGATTCAATGAATGTAATTGGTCATTCATTACTAAATTTTGTCTTAAAGCTATCGCCGTTGCCAACGAAAGTTTAATTTTCATCATTGTACTATTTTTTGAGATAAATTATTTAGCTTCTAGCACCAAATATTGCTGAGCCGATGCGAACTAAGGTAGAGCCAGCATTAATAGCAAGTTGCATATCGCCAGACATACCCATAGATAAAGTATCTATTCTTGGATATTGTTTTTGAAGTTTAAGAAATAAGTTTTGCATCTCAACAAAACTAGCCTGAGAAGCATTTTTTTCTGGAATCGCCATTAAACCGCGTAAGCATAAGTTATCGCAGGTTTCGATAACATCAAGTAACGCAGGAAGCTCCTGCGGTAAAACCCCAGATTTACTTAGTTCGCCACTAATATTCACTTGTAAACAAATGTTTAGCGATGTATCTTGACCAGACCTATGCTCGTTAAGGCGTTTTGCTACTTTAATTCTATCTATGCTATGTACCCACGAAAAATGGCTGGCTATTAACTTGGTTTTATTCGTTTGAATTGGGCCAATAAAATGCCACGTTATATCAGTTTTATTCTGCAAAGCAGTAATTTTTTCTACGGCTTCTTGCACATAACTTTCGCCAAAATTTCGTTGCCCTGCATCGTATGCTTCTTCGAGCATATCAATAGGTTTAGTTTTACTTACTGCAAGCAAAGTAACTTCATCAGCGTTGCGATTCGCAAGCTGACAAGCAGAAGAAATTTGCAGTTCTACAGCAGCAATATTATCTTTAATAGCAATCATATTGTTTATTTCAGTTCTCAATGACTTATTCAGTTGTTAATTAATAATTAATTTAACTCAGAGGTTTGTATGGATATTACCGAATTACTCGCATTTAGTGTCGAAAATAATGCATCAGATTTACATTTATCAACGGGAACACCACCGTCTATTCGTGTTGATGGTGACGTACGTAAGCTAAATATACCAGCATTTGATGAAAAAGATGTTAACGCTTTGGTCTATGATATTATGAATGATCGCCAACGCAAAGAATATGAAGAAAATTTAGAGGTCGATTTCTCTTTTGAAGTGCCAAACCTAGCACGCTTCAGGGTAAATGCTTTTAATCAGAATCGTGGCCCAGCTGCGGTATTTCGTACTATCCCAAGTAAAATTTTATCATTAGATGACTTAGGTTGTCCTGATATCTTTCGCAGCATTTCAGAATTGCCGCGTGGTTTAGTTCTCGTTACTGGTCCAACGGGCTCTGGTAAGTCTACAACACTTGCCGCTATGGTCGATCATATAAATAAAACGAAACACGATCATATTTTAACTATTGAAGATCCTATTGAATTTGTTCATCAGAATCACTCATGTTTAATAAACCAACGTGAAGTACACCGCGATACCTTAAGTTTTAGTGCTGCACTTCGTTCAGCGTTGCGTGAAGATCCCGATGTTATCTTAGTGGGCGAGATGCGTGATTTAGAAACTATACGTTTAGCAATGACCGCAGCTGAAACCGGCCATTTAGTTTTTGGTACTTTACATACCACCTCAGCACCAAAAACCATTGACCGTATTATTGATGTATTCCCAGGTGAAGAAAAAGCCATGGTACGTTCAATGCTTTCTGAGTCATTACGTGCGGTTATCTCACAAACACTTGTTAAAAAGGTTGGTGGGGGCCGAGTTGCTGCACACGAAATTATGATGGGGGTTCCGGCAATTCGTAACCTTATTCGCGAAGATAAAATTGCTCAAATGTACTCTGCTATTCAAACGGGTATGTCTCATGGTATGCAAACCATGGATCAATGTTTACAAAACTTGATCAACCGCGGCATGATCACCAGACAAGATGCCATGGACAAAGCACAAGACAAAAACCAGTTTTCTGGTTACTAGTCTCAGAGATATGAAAGGGTAATTTAATGAATTTTCATGATTTATTAGAAAAAATGGTGCAGCACGGTGCATCAGATATGTTTGTTACCGCTAAGTTAGCGGTAAGTGCAAAAGTTAATGGCGAGTTGGTTCCTATTGACGATCACGTTTTATCAGCCGATGAATCTTTAAGTTTGGTTCATGATGCTATGTCCGATAAACAAAAAACTGCATTTGACGAAGAAAAAGAATGTAACTTTGCCATTTCAATTGATGATATTGGTCGCTTTCGTATCTCAGCTTTTTGGCAACGAGATATGGCTGGCATGGTTATCCGTCGCATTGTTACCGAAATCCCAGACGCCGATGATCTTGGCTTACCATCAGTTTTAAAAGATGTGGTGATGTCTAAACGTGGTTTAGTGTTATTTGTTGGTGGTACAGGTACGGGTAAGTCTACGTCGATGGCAGCTTTAATAGGTTATCGAAATAAAAACTCTCGTGGTCATATTCTAACTATTGAAGATCCGGTTGAATTTGTTCATGAACACCGTAAATGTATGGTAACACAACGTGAGGTAGGGCTTGATACCGAAAGCTTTAGTGCGGCACTGAAAAGCTCTTTGCGCCAAGCGCCCGATGTTATTCTTATTGGTGAAATTCGTAACCAAGAAACCATGGAACACGCGTTAAGCTTTGCTGAAACCGGGCATTTATGTATTGCTACTTTACATGCGAACAATGCAAACCAAGCGATTGATCGTATTATGCACTTAGTACCCGCAGAGCAACATGGTAAATTGTTGTTTGATTTGGCATTAAACTTACGCGGCATTATCGCCCAACAGCTTATTCCAACTCGAGATGGCAACGGTCGTGTAGCTGCTATTGAAGTGTTACTAAATTCACCTTATGTAGCTGAGTTAATTAAAAAAGGCGATGTAGGTAGTATTAAAGAAGTGATGGAAAAATCCACCGATCAAGGTATGCAAACCTTTGACCAAGCACTCTTTAATCTATATCAACAAGGGCTTATTAATTACGCAGATGCCTTGCATCATGCCGACTCTCCAAATGATCTACGCTTAATGATTAAATTAAGAAGTAACGATCAAGGTGGAACCGGTTCATTGTCAGGGGTTACTATTGATGGTTTAGCGCCTAAAGAAGAGTAACTTTTCATGGCGATTTTTTATTGATGTAGCTTTTAGTAGGGTGAAGTA
The DNA here is from genome assembly GCF_057550865.1 of Colwellia sp. NW0002-52-1. NCBI lineage: Bacteria > Pseudomonadati > Pseudomonadota > Gammaproteobacteria > Alteromonadales > Colwelliaceae > Colwellia > Colwellia sp. NW0002-52-1. The sequence continues at coordinate 237,414 of NZ_BAAJLU010000004.1, forward strand.
GTTTATATTTCATCCTACTATTTATGCATTAACTCTACGCTGTATGTTACCTTCAACCTGGTTATAACTTTTTTCGCTCTGTCTCACTCCTTCCCCTCTATTACGTATTAGAGCTAAAAAGTTTATAAAAACAGATTTAGCCCACTGCATTTTAATTTTTAAGTGATAGCTCTGTATGTGTTGACTTTTTTCAAATTATTTGAATATATATGTTAGGGAACTATAAGGATTATTTTTTGATGTCAAAAACATTATCAGATGGAAAAACCTTCTACAAAGATGAAGCTGAGCTTCTGTATGGAAATGCAATATCTGGCATATTTGTAACCTTGCTGGCATCAACTATTTTAGTTTTTTCATTTGATACACCTGAAGTGCAAACTCAAAAAATTTACTGGTGGATTGGCATTTTAGCACTTATGGTTGCTAGGTTAGTTGACGTATATTATTGGAAAAACCATTCTATTGATGTCAGTTACAATGCTAAAAAGTTTATCCATCGATTTATAATTGGCGCTATTTTATCTAGTTTAATGTGGTGTACTTACTGCATATATATATCCCGCTTCGCCTCAAGCACTGAGCTTGCATGTATTATCATTGTTGTATCTGCATTTGCAGGAGGAGCTTCAACTATATTGGCCGCTAATAAGCTTTTAGCCATGAGTTATGCCGCAATTATGCTAGCCCCTTTTTCAATAGCTCTAATGCTTTCCTCTGAAGAATATCAACTTACGCTAGGCTTGCTTGGTTTGGCATTTAGTTTTGTCATGTTGATGACCGCTAAAAAATCTGCTGACTTTACATCGAACGCTATTCGGTTAAAAAATGAAAACGCAGAACTCGTCAATAAAATGGAGCAAAAAGTAGCTAGACGAACTAAAAAAATATATCAGCTTTCTAACCTTGACCCGCTTACCGGTTTATTCAATCGTTCTGCGTTTATGCACCACATGCAAGAGCAACTTGATTTAAGCGCAAAAAATAATATCCCCCTTGCGCTGTTATTCATCGACTTAGATGGCTTCAAAAAAATCAACGATACCCTGGGCCACGAAACTGGAGATAAGGTATTAAAAAATACGGCAGAACGACTAAAAGAGCTTCAAGGTGAGCAGCAACTATTATGTCGTTGGGGCGGAGACGAGTTTCTGATCACTTATATGTCGGCAAATCAAGACGCAGCGTTTACTTTTGCTAATAGCGTTATTGAAAAAATTTCAGAGAGTTACGATTTTGAAAACAATCGACTTTTTATTAGCGCCACCATAGGAATCGCTATCTCTCCCAAACATACTGATAATGCCCATGAATTAATTCAGCTAGCTGATACCGCTATGTATAGTCAAAAAAAGCTCAGTCCTAGCTCAGTTGGTTTATTTAATAGTGAGTTAGGGCAACGAATAGTGCGTGAAAATCAACTTAAAGTAGGCCTTTCTAAAGCGATTGAAAAGCAACAACTTCGCTTAGTTTATCAACCTATTGTCGCATCAAAGTCACATCAAGTGGTTGCTTTTGAAGCGCTACTTCGTTGGGATTTTGCGGGTGAAAATATACCACCTGATAAATTTATTCCAATTGCAGAACAGTATGGATTAATAATAAATTTAGGCACATGGGTATTACAGCAGTCGTGTATCGCAGCTGCAGCTTGGCAGGCATTGAATAACGACACACGCCCCTCCGTTAGTGTAAATGTATCTGTATTGCAATTATATGATGAAAATTTCATAAACATTGTGGCGTTAGCACTCAAGAATGCAAAACTAACCGCCGAAAATTTAACTATTGAAATTACAGAATCTATTTTCTCTAATGATAAAATAATCATACTTAAATGTATTAAAACCTTGCAAAAAATGGGGGTAAAAGTATCAATTGATGACTTTGGCACTGAGTATTCTTCGCTTTCGGTAATTCAAAGTTTGGCTGCCAATACCATAAAAATAGATCGTTCCTTTGTAAATATGCTAGATACAAATGGTAAAGTCATTATTGAAGCGGTAAAGCATATGGCAGTTAAGCTTGATTATGCTGTAGTGGCTGAAGGCGTTGAAACCCAAGAGCAAGCCGAGCAACTTTCAGCATTAGACATTGAAATGCTACAAGGTTACTTCTTTTCAAAGCCTTTAGAACTACACGATGTAGAAGACTATTTGCTGAGTAACTCACCTAAAATGTAACCTATAAGGCCTACGTAATCCGTGTGGTTTAGTAAGTTACTGTATTAATGAATAACGTATTTCATGGTATTTTAAAATCGACAATAATATTAATTACCATATTATTGTTAAGATAATCGTAATCGCAAATTTTACCTTCAATGTGCCCAACTTATTTGGCTTTTAGGGCATAGATAAATTTATAGGATAGATAAATGTTAACTTCAATTAGGTTCAGTACCATCATTTTTACGCTTTTTTGTGCAATCTCTGCGGTAGGTGCTGATACATTTACCGCCGGGCCGGTAATAAAAAACTACGGTAAACATGCTCAAGTTCAACAAGATTTAAAACTAGACAAAAGCAATGTCTTTAATGTAGCTTTTGATCTTGGAGCGCAGGGTAATGTAGGTAAGGTAAATGGCAGAATTGAAACGCTTGCACGTTTCATCAACATGCATGTAGCCAATGGCGTACCACTGGAAAACATTAACCTAGCACTCGTTGTGCATGGCAAAGCTGGCTTTGACTTATTAAAAGCCCCTCTGTATCAACATAAATATCAGCAAGAAAATGCCAACGTAGCGCTAGTACAAGCATTACTTAAAAACCAAGTTAAAATCTACATTTGTGGACAATCAGCAGCGTATCACGGCATTACAAATGATATGGTATTACCCGGTGTTGAAATGGCGCTATCAGCAATGACCGCGCACGCCACTTTGCAAAACCAAGGCTATACGCTTAATCCATTTTAGCGACCAAATAAGGCTGTAGGCATACTGATTAGTTAACCTTTAGTAACAACGACAACGCCCATATCCATAACGGTATTGAAACAATCGACATAACCGTTGTAACAACCACAATACCGGCAATAGTTTCTTGGTGCTTATTATGCTGCTTGGCAATTAAATAAGCATTAACCCCTGTTGGGCTGGCACTCAAAATAACTAAAGTCATAGTCGTAATAGCTGAAAATTGAAATATAAAATAGCAAGTTAAGAAAATTAAGCAGGGTAGTAGCAGTAATTTTATAATGCTAGCCGTAATAATAAACTTCATTTCACTGCGTATTTTGTAAAATGCCAGCGATGCACCAAGTAAAAAAAGTGCCAGTGTAATCGCGGGTTTTCCAAGTAACAACAAACTGTTATTAACAACAACAGGCAACTTTATTGCTAGCAAATTAATGGCAAAGCCACCGATTATGGCAATTAATAACGGGTTTAAAAAAGTGTGTTTAAGGAATGTTCGCCAATTAAACTGAGCAATGTTAACGGCTAATAAACTCGTGGTTCCTATCAATAACGCACTGTGTAAACTAACGACCAAAAAAATGGTCGGTAATACCTGCTCACCCAAAACCATTATCGCGATTGGCATACCAACAATAACGTTATTAGAATACCCTGCGCCAAAAGCATAAACGGCTGAGGCAGGTAAGTCATGATTTAAATCTTTATGAAAATAATAATTAATCGCCCAAGCAACGGCATAAACCAGCAATAAAGGTAGATAAAAAGCACTATAAATATTCAAATCTATATTGCTCATGTCGGCATTGGCTAACTGTTGAAATAAAAAGGCTGGAATGGCGATATTAAACGCAAACTTGGTCAATGAATCGACATTAGCTTTGCTTAGCCAGTTATATTTCGCCAGTAAAAAGCCAATAAATCCAACAACAATTAAGGGGCTAATAAGCAGTAAAGTTGCCATTAATTAGTCTCTTTTACAGCTATTGTGGGTATAAACCTGTAGCAAGGCGGTGGACAGATGAATAAATTATCTAGAAAATTAGGCTGCTTGTTAGTTGAGTGACTGTCTTTCGAATGTACAGTGGCCGAGTTAATATTGATTTTCAAAATAGCTTTCTATAATTAATTTTGCCGATGCAGCATCGATATTATCTTTTTTAAGGTTACGATAACCACCTTGTTCAAAAAGTGCCTCTTTAGCTGTAGCCGTAGTAAGACGTTCGTCTTGAAACTCAACCTTTAGGCCAAAACGGCCAGCAACACGATTACCAAATTTTTTCGCGTCATGCGTTAGCTGTTGCTCGCTACCATCCATATTAAGAGGCAAACCAACCACCACAAAGTCAGGTTGCCATTCTTTAATGAACTTCTCCATGCCAACCCAATCAGGAATGCCATCGCGCGCTTTAACTGAGCCTAAAGGCGAAGCTGAGCCCGTTAACTCTTGACCAACAGCAACACCAATATACTTTTTGCCAAAGTCAAAACCTAGTATGGTTCGCTCGCCAATAACTGCTTTACCTGCCATTATGCATGCCCAACTTCACTAGATAAGTGTGCCATATCGATACCGAGTTTTTCTGTGGCTTTTTTCCAGCGTTGCTCAATGGGAGTATCAAATAAAATATCACCATCGGCTGGCGTTAAAAGCCAAGAGTTCGCTTTTATTTCTTCTTCTAATTGCCCAGGGCCCCAACCAGCATAACCAAGCGTTACCATATACTTAGCAGGTGCGCCTTCAGTACCAAGTGCCATTAAAATATCTTTTGAGGTGGTGATCATTACTTCTTCACTAAGTGCCAGCGAGCTACTCCAACCCGATTGAGTACTGTGTAAAACAAAACCACGATCTTGTGAAACAGGGCCACCGGTTAATACTTGTTGGTCGAGCTCTGGCGCGTCTGTTTTATCTTCGTCAATTTGGGTTAACAATTCATTCAACGTAACATTAATAGGCAGGTTTATAATTAACCCCATTGCCCCTTCAGCATTATGCTCACAAATATAGGTCACTGTTTTATTAAAATACGAGTCGTCTAAGTTGGGCATAGCAATCAAAAGTTGATTTTCAAAACTGTCCATACATATACCTTAATAATTGAGGAGAAATACGCTAAAAATGAACTAAATTAAAGCGTAAATCTCAAACGGAATTGGTTAGCGTTTTTTAATGTTTTGCTCAATAGCATCCATGAGTTTACCGCTAATGTTTATCGGGTATGCTGCTTCAATTTCGCGAATACAGGTTGGGCTAGTAACATTGATCTCAGTAACTTTGTCGCCAATTACATCTAAGCCCACAAAGAATAAACCACGTTTTTTCAATTCTGGTGCAATGGTTTCTGCAATAAATTTATCACTAGCACTTAAAGGCCTTGCGACACCGCGACCACCGGCGGCTAAGTTACCACGTGTTTCTCCCTGTGCAGGAATACGCGCTAAACAATAAGGCATAGGTTCGCCATTAACGATTAATATACGTTTATCGCCATCAACAATTTCTGGTAGGTACTCTTGAACCATAGCATATTGTGTAGAGTGTGCCGTTAATGTTTCAAGAATAACACCCACATTAGGATCATTTTCACCAATACGGAAAATAGATGAGCCACCCATGCCATCTAACGGTTTAATAATAATGTCTTTGTTGGCTTTATGAAACTCTCTAATCTTTTGATTATTACGAGTAACTAAAGTTTTTGGCGTTAACTCTGGGAACCAAGCCGTAAATAATTTTTCGTTACAATCACGCAAGCTTTGTGGCTTGTTAACAATTAATGTTCCTGCAACTTCAGCGCGTTCTAACATGTAGGTAGCGTAGATAAACTCAGTATCAAACGGTGGATCTTTACGCATTAATACCGCGTCTAAATCGGCAACATTCATGTCTTCGCGCTCGTCTAGTTCATACCAATGCTCGGTATCGTCAAATACTTTTACTTTGGCTGCGGTTGCTCGACACACACCTTGTTCTAAATAGAGATCTTTCATCTCCATATAATAAATTTCATAACCGCGCGCTTGCGCTTCAAGCATCATTGCCATTGATGAGTCTTTTTCTACTTTGACCTCAGAAATAGGGTCCATAACTACGCCAATTTTTATGCTCATGTTGTTTCCTAAATGTATTGTTATTAAGTACTATCGCATTGCTTGCATGCGACTAGCCCATTAAAATCGTTAAGCTAAAAGGTAATAACCTAATAGCTAATGTAAATCGCCATAACGGCACTGCAAGGCAGTAATGGCGGTTAGCGCTGCTGTTTCTGTTCTAAGTACTCTTGGTCCAAGTAGAACATCGTGAAAGCCTGCCTTGTTGGCATTGGCTATTTCATCATCACTTAAACCACCTTCAGGCCCAATTAATAAACGAACTCGCTGATTTTCTATCGGTAAGTTCATAATAGAATGCTCGGCTTTAGGATGTAAGTTGAGCTTTAACGCTGCTGTTTCTTGTGCTAACCAATCAGCTAAATAAATAGGTGTTGCCACTATAGGGACCGCACAACGACCACTTTGCTCACAAGCACTGATCACTATTTTTTGCCATTGCTGATGTTTTTTCTCTAAACGTTCGCCGCTAAGCTTTACACCACAACGTTCGGTGAAAATTGGCGTAATAGTATTAACACCTAACTCAACAGACTTTTGCAAGGTAAAATCCATACGATCGCCGCGTGAAATGCCTTGCGCTAAATGAATATTAAGTGGAGATTCATTCTCGACCAAAGTTTTAGCAGTAATCTCTACATCAGCAGTTTTTTTACTAACATTTATCAAGGTTGCTTGATACTCAAAATAACCGTCTTGCTCTGCAATACCATTAAATAAAGTAATATCGTCGCCGTTCTTAAGGCGTAAAACTCGCACAATATGGCCAAAAGCATCTTCGTTTAATGCTTGTGTTTGGCCTACTTCAAATGCTTGTGCTTGGAAAATACGAGGGTTACGCATAAAGGTTATCCATTATTGCTTATTTAACTTAATTTTAATTTCAGATTTAACAAGCTTATTAATTACTTGAGTTTACCTTAACTATTTAGCTTAAGGCTATTTTTTGATGCAACACCGTCAACAGGTTTTGCACAAAGTAGCACTTTCTGCACTAGGCTTTAGATAAGGGCAATGCATGTTAAATTCAATCAATAAAGTATATTAATTATTTATGCCAAGCTTTACTTAACACTTTAACGAAAGCCTGAAAGCAAAAAACCGCTCAAAGAGCGGTTTTTTATTCAGCAAATATTAAAATTAAATGCCAGCAGATAAACGCAGCGCTTCTGCTTTATCAGTTTTTTCCCAGCTAAATGCCGTGAAGGTATCATCGCCAACCGTCATTTCAAAAGGTTCACGACCAAAATGTCCGTAAGCTGCTGTTTGCTTGTACATCGGGTGCAACAAGTCTAACATTTTCGTAATACCGTAAGGGCGCAAGTCAAAGTGTTCTCGCACTAGTTCAACTAAACGCGCTTCAGATACTTTACCCGTACCAAAGCTATCAATTGAAATTGACGTTGGCTCAGCAACACCAATAGCATAAGAAATTTGAATTTCACAACGGTCAGCCAAGCCTGCTGCTACAATGTTTTTAGCAACATAACGACCAGCATACGCTGCGCTACGGTCAACTTTTGATGGATCTTTACCAGAGAAAGCACCACCACCATGACGCGCCATGCCGCCATAGGTATCAACAATAATTTTACGACCAGTTAAACCACAATCGCCAACCGGGCCACCAATAACAAAACGGCCAGTAGGGTTAATATGGTATTTAGTGTCTTTAGTTAATAACTCAGCCGGTAACACATGCTTAATAATGTTTTCCATTACCGCATCGTGTAAATCTTCTTGTTTGATATCTGGGTTGTGCTGAGTCGACAATACAACCGTATCAATAGCAACAGGCTTGTTATCTTCATAAATAAAAGTTACTTGGCTTTTTGCATCTGGACGTAACCAAGGTAAAACACCTGATTTACGTGCTTCAGCTTGACGTTCAACTAATCTATGCGAGTAGTACAATGGCGCAGGCATTAAGGTTTCGGTTTCATTAGTTGCATAACCAAACATTAATCCTTGGTCGCCAGCACCTTGATCTTCAGGTTTTACGCGGTCAACACCTTGAGCAATCTCAGGAGACTGTTGGCCAATCAAATTCATAATGCCACACGTTTCGCCATCAAAGCCAACATCTGAAGATGTGTAACCGATTTCTGAAATTACATCGCGAGTTATGCGCTCTAAATCAACCCAGGCTGTTGTTGAAACTTCACCTGAAATAATGGCAACACCAGTTTTTACCATAGTTTCACAAGCAACACGTGCATGTTTGTCTTGGGCAATAATAGCATCTAAAACCGCATCAGAAATTTGATCGGCAATTTTATCTGGATGACCTTCTGATACTGACTCAGAAGTAAAAAGGTGTGTAGACATAAACCCTCTGTAAAAATAAACTGAAAAACAATCTTATACCTATTGGGCTTACGAATTAGTCACTTAGCGCTAATAGCCAATTTGGTATGAGTCTTTAATGGCGACATTCTAACTGTTTAACAAACTTATTCATAGAGTTATTTACGCCTAGATGGCTAAACGTCTTTGGTTTGTGTCGAAATTTTATATATTCTGTAAAAGATATTTTCCAGAAAAATAGCTTTTATTATTTTAAATCAATAGTTAACGAATTTTATATTGCTAAAACTGTTAAGGGTAACTATTCAGTTGTAATGGTTGCTGCCAAATATGGTTAAAAAGCGCTTGTTGAATATCGCCATGTTTTGAACTGTAAAAGCTGCTTGTGCCTTTATTAGTACTTGAGTTTATAAGGTTATTTCGGGTTAACTGTCGTTGCAATTGCTCAGTAACAGGTAAAGCAGTTTCCATAATAACCACATGATTACCGCATATTTTTTTGATCAGGCCCTTAACTAAAGGATAATGAGTACAACCAAGCACAATAGTGTCGACACCTTTATCAAGCAAAGGTTGTAAATATGCACTGAGTAATAATTCGCACTCAGCAGAGTTATTTTCATTCCGTTCTATCAGTTCAACTAAGCCAGGGCAGGGCTGAATAATAACATCGCTGATATGACGATATTGTGCCACTAAGGCTAAAAAACGTTGGTTTTCAGCCGTTGCTTTGGTAACTAAAATAGCAACTTTTTTATTTTTACTTAAACTTGCGGCAGGTTTAATGGCAGGCTCAACGCCTATAACCGGAATAGAAATGTTTTTGCGCAGTTGATCTATCGCGTTCACGGTTGCGGTATTGCAAGCAACAACAATCGCTTTAGCGTTTCGTTCAATAAACCATTTTGCTATCTCGTTGACACGTTGTTGAATAAATTCAGTCGATTTATCGCCGTAAGGCGCATGTAAAGTATCGGCTACATAAAGTAAGTTCTCATGAGGTAACTGCTGATGTATGCATTGCGCAATAGATAAACCGCCAACACCAGAGTCGAAAATACCAATAGGATCACTGTTAGCTACTTGCCGTTTATTTTCCGCTGCTGAATTTTCGGCGGTTATATTGGTATTTTTTTGCTTTGGCATTAAATTGGTGTGACTTAATTCAGGGCGAAGTTAGTTGTGCTAAGTATATTATCAACAGGCAAATCAGATCTATAGATATTTTGGTAATGATATTAACTGCCTAAATTCGACATTAAGTGCAGATTCTGAGCTTTTACTTAATATACCGTTATCTTTTGCTGTAACTATTTTATTTTTACAGTGAGAAAACAATGAGAAGGGAATGAGTTGAGAACTATAGACTTGAAACTGATACGTAAATCAGCGCCACCTTATATAAATAGGTTTAAACTTGTTGTTCGCTTCCTCATTTACTCCTCCTGCCTTTTTCCCTGTGAATAAATTCATTTCTTTGAGAGACACGATCAAACTCAGCAAAATAAACTAATATATATTTTACAGGGAGAAAACAATGAGAAGGGAATGAGTTGAGAACTATAGACTTAAAGCAGGTACGTAAAAGCAGCACATTGCATAAATAGATGCAAATTTGTTGATCGCTTCCTCATTTACTCCTCCTGCTTTTCTCCCTGTGAATAAATTCATTTTTGCGAATCACGATTAAACTCAGCAAAATAAACTAATACATATTTTACAGGGAGAAAACAACGGTGTTTTTCAAGTTAGTTGTCGC